>NZ_JAWLHP010000009.1:13360-22885 GCF_041690275.1 Thioalkalivibrio sp. | reverse complement strand
GCAGCTGCCCATTCGTCGGGAATGCCGCTGGTCGCAGACCCGAACGAAAAGACGACGATCCGTCCACCGGGCACGGGAATCCGGACCGGAGCGGCGGCCTGGCGATCGTCGTGGCCCGCGCCGACCCCGGGAACTCCGGCGTGTTCGAGCGCGGCGAGGGTTTCGTCCAGGCCCTCCCGCCCGAAGTCGAGCACATGGTTGTTCGCCAGCGTGCAGCAATCGATGCCGGCTACCGTGAGCACCGGCAGGTTGGCCGGATGCATCCGGTAATTCACCGCCTTCGGCCAGAAATCTCCGCAGGTGGTGGCGCTGGTCTCGAGATTGACGATGCGCGCGGACGGCGCGGCCGCGCGCAGGACCGCCAGTGCGTCGCCCCAGACGTAGTCGAAGCCGACGTCGCGGCGGATCGGACCGTGCGCGCGCTCGGCCAGGCGCACGTATGCCTGGGCGGAGCCCACGTAGGATTCCCGCAGCAACGGATCGACCGAGTTCGGCAGGATCTGGTCAATGCCGCGTCCGAGCATGACATCGCCACAGAGAAACAGCCCGACGCTGCCGAGGCCCGGCCGGGCCGGACCGCCGCATGCCTTCCGGGTCGTGTTCCCGCGCCCATGCTCGGTGCCGCTGCTTCGACGTTGCTTCGGCTGAGGGTTCAGGGTCGTTCGTCGAGGCCTCGTGACCGTGGTGTGGTTGGCATCGGGCCGAACCGCCGCACCGTTGCCGGGGTCCGTTGGCGATACTGCGTTCAACGGCGCACGCAGGGGACTGCCCTCAGTCCGGCGCGGACCCCGCACCGGCTCCGGCGCATCACAGTGGAAGGATGTCCGGAGCGGCTGGAGCCGCGCCCGGCCCGCCCTGCCAGACCGCCGGGACGGGTCCCTTACCTGGTCGGCTTCGAGTAGTCCCGATCGACGGCCGGATCATATTCCCTTGCCCGTTCCTCACCGGCCTTTTCGGCGCGTTCCATTTCCTCCTTGTCGCCCTCGCCGGCCTTCCTGGCGGCCTCTTCGACCTTCCCGGACTCAACGAACTCCTGCGTATCCTTGTTGTAACGCTTCGCGGACTCCCGGTCGCCTTCGCCCTGAATTTTCGATTTGTCTGTCATGAGATACCTCTTGTCAGAATGCATTGCGATGCAAACCGCCCGCTTCCGCCGGCGCATTTCCATCGGGTTGCCCTGTGAAAATACTTCGTCAGGGCGTCAGAACGGCCATCCAATCGGGGGACAGCCTTGCTTCCGCCGTGGTTCCTTCAATCCCACCCGGATCGTTCAGGAGGGTCGGGACAGGCGCACCCCTCTTTCGTCGATCCGATGAGGATCGGTCCGACGCCCGCAACGGCAGCCGCTCCAGGGTCCCGGTGCAAACGGGGCGCCGGACATTGCATCACTGCACTTCGATCTTGCGGACGCGCTCACTCTCACTTTCCTTCATGTCGAGATGGAGCACGCCGCCCTCGAGCTTCGCATCGACCGAATCCGGATCAACGGCGCTGGGGAGACGGAACGAACGCTGCACCCGAGTGAACTGCCGCTCCTGCAGATGGGGGCGCCCTTTGGGGGTCTCGGCCGATCGCTCCGCGCGGATCGTCAGCATGTCGTCCGCCACTGAGACGTCGATTTCATCGGGTTTGAAGCCGGGCATTTCGGCATCGACGATCAGGTGACCGTCTTCCTCGCGAATGTCGACCGGATAGCCGCCCCCGGAGGTCTCCGCCGGGAACTCGTCGAACAGGCGTTGCATCATCTGCTCGAACATGTCGGCCGACTCGCTCCGGCGGCCAAGCGAACGCGGGCGAAACAGGGTTGGAAGTGCCATGTCTTTCCTCCTTGCACGAATCCGGCACGGTATGGATGCAGCAGCCCCGCACGGCCGGTTGCGATGGGGGCTGTCGACGTGGATTCAGTCGCCAAAGGAACGCGCATGTGCTGTGCCGCTTCCTGCGCCGAGCATGATCGGGTCCGGTGTCATCACTTCGCGTACGATCATGTTGGGCTCCTGTGAGGTTATGTGCCGGGTCCACGCGCGTGGCGCGGTTCGCAGTGCTCGTTGTCAGCCCATCTCTTCGTGGAACTGACGAGACGGTATCCCCGCGCGGATCCGGGAATGCCCTTTACCCTTCCTACTCTAGGAAGATCCGCCGGAGGCAGAAAGGCGTAGTACTACCGGTGGGGATCAATACGCCCACAACCCACCTCTGGGGGTCGGACCAAGGCAATGTATTGATCTTCAATGAAAAGGACCGCGGTTCCGCCTCTGAAAACATTCCTGGACTGCGCTTTTCGCCCCCCCCGGGCGTACCCTGGTCCGACCCCCGGGCGTCCCGGAGAATGATCGCGTTGCGACGCACCGCCGCGCGAACCCGGTCTGCGGGCCACTTCCTGGGTCGACTTTTGCCCCGCCCGCTACGCTGCCCCCGGAATCCTGCATGGACTGTGCCACAGGGCGGCGCCGTGTTCCGTTGCTATACTTCCGCAAGGCGGCATAGGGGTGATGGCGCTGAACCGGCTGATACTCGACTGAACGCGCGGTGCCCACCAATCTGCGGATTTCTCGCCGTTCCGGCACGGCGCGAGGCCATCTTCGTGCGTGCATACGCTTCAGGGTCCAGTTCAATGTGAGACGGGTATGAAAGATGGGATGCGATTGATTTCGACCGGCACGCCGGGCCTGGACGAGGTTCTGGGCGGTGGCTTACGCCGAGGTTTCCTCTATTTCGTGGAAGGCGATTCCGGCACCGGCAAGACGACCCTTGGCCTTCAGTTCCTGCTCGAAGGGGCGCGCCGCGGCGAGCGAACGCTGATGGTCTCCTTCTCGGAGACGACCGGGGAGCTCGCGACCGCGGCAGCCTCCCACGGCTGGACGCTGGATGGAGTCGAAGTGCGTGACCTCACCGGGAAGGTCGAAGACGGCGGTGCGCCCGTGCTGTTCCACCTCTCGGAGACGGCCCTGGACGAACGGGTGGACCAACTGCTCGAGGCCGTCGGGGAGTTCCGGCCCGAACGCATGGTGGTCGACACGCTCTCGGCGCTGCGTATCCTGAGCGACCGCCCGGGCCATCTGCGCCGTCACATGGAAAGGATCCAGCACCGCTTGCACCAGCTCGACTGCACCCTCCTGATGGTTGATGGGGTCTTCGGCGAGGAACTGCTCCATCCGCGCAGCCTTGCCTGGGGCATTGTGCGCCTGGAACAGTGCGTCGGCGACTACGGCCCGCAGCGGCGGCGCCTGTACGTGCCAAAGCTCCGCGGCCAGCCCTACCTCGGCGGCTACCACGACATGCGTATCCGCACCGGTGGCGTCGAGGTCTTTCCCAGCCTGCGCGCGGTCCCGGTCCAGCCCGCGTTCGAGTCCCGGGTTGTCTCGACAGGCGTTGGGCCCCTCGACGCCCTGCTGGGTGGCGGTCTGCTTCAGGGGACCAGCACCGCGCTGCTCGGACCCCCGGGGGCCGGCAAGTCGACCCTGGTCTCTCAGCTGACGGTCGCCCTGGCAGGCCGTGGCGAAGCCGGAGCGGTATTCCTGTTCGACGAATCCGCCGAGACCTTTCTCCGACGCGCAAAAGGACAGGGGATGGACCTCGGCCCCCGCGTCGACAGCGGCGCCCTGCGGCTGATCCGGGTGGATCCGGCGGAGTGTTCGCCGGGGGAGTTTGGCCATGGCCTCCGGCGGCTGGTAGAGGAGGAAGAGGTCCGCTTCGTCGCCATCGACAGCCTGAACGGCTACCTGCACGCCATGCCCGACGACCAGCTCATGCACCTGCACGTTCACGACGTCATGAACTACCTGGCCGCACGGGGTGTGATCACCCTGGTGACGATGACCCAGCCTGGTCCCCTGACCACCGGCGAGCGCCTGTCCGTGGACCTGAGCTATCTCGCCGACACCGTGATCCTGCAGCGATATTTCGAGGCGCACGGCGCGATTCATGCGGCCATCTCGGTGATGAAGAAGCGCTACGGCGACCACGAACACACCATCCGGGAGTACCGCATCGGTCCCGGGGGGCTGGTGCTGGGTGAGCCCCTTACCCGTTTCCGGGGCGTGCTGACCGGAATACCCGAATACGTGGGTGAACAGAGTCCCCTGATGTGAGCCGTCACCCATGAACAACGGCGGCCCGCCTCACCAGCCGGATGCCCGGATCCTGAGCCTGTGTCCCACCCGCGCGGACGCGCAGGTCATGCAGCGTCTACTGGACTCTGCCGGGATGGCCTGCGAGGTGTTCGACGACGCTGCCGGGTTCTGTGCCGCCCTCGGCCCGCAGGTGGGCGTTCTGCTGATGAGTCAGGAAGCGCTGGCTGGTGTCGCCGGGGCGTGCGTCCAGAAACTGCTGGCAACCCAGGAGGACTGGTCGTCCGTCCCGCTGATCGTGCTGACCGGCGGCACTGTCACGGGCCCCGCAGCCCAGGCCCTGCAGGGCCTCGAGGCCCTTGGGCGGGTGATGCTCCTCGAGCGGCCGGTGCGCCTGGAGGTCCTTGCCACGGTGGCGCGCCTGGCAGTGGCCGACAGGCTCCAGCAATTCCGGGTACGGGACCTGCTGGCGGAACGTGCAGAGGCCATCGCCCGGCGTGACGATTTCCTCGCCATGCTCGGGCACGAGCTGCGCAATCCCCTGGGTGCGGCGAGCCTCTGCGCGGAGGTTCTGGTGCAGGCCCCGAACGGCCAGCAGGCGGAGGAATGCACTCAGATCATCCAGACCCAGATCCACGACATGAAGCGGCTTCTGGACGACCTGCTCGACATCTCGCGCCTGACGCGCGACCGGCTTGCGCTGCGCTGCGAGCCGGTGGAGCTGGGCCGGCTTCTGCGCGAGGTGGCAGCGCAGGTGAGCCACAACCTCGAGGAATACGACCAGCGTCTCGACGTGGACCTGCCCACGGACGAGCTCCTGGTGCACGGGGACGCGACCCGACTACGCCAGGTCTTCGCCAATCTGCTGGACAATGCCTCCCGTTATTCGCCACCAGACACGGAGGTCACCCTCACGGCCGAGCGTGAGGGAACCGACGTCCTGGTGCGAGTCCGGGATCAGGGTCATGGAATGACCCGTGAGACCCTCGATCGGCTCTTCGAACCCTTCTGGCAGGCGGACACAGACGGGGGGCGCCGCGGCCTCGGGATCGGACTGGCTCTGGTGCACCGGCTGGTAGAGATGCACGAGGGCCGGCTCGAGGCGCGCAGCGAGGGCCCGGGCCTCGGTAGCGAGCTGCAGGTGCTCCTGCCACTCTCTGAGGAGCCACGGACCGTGGCAACGGCCCGTGAGAGTCGGGCCGACGTGCCCGGCCGCCGGGTGGTGGTGATTGATGACAACCGTGACTTCGCGCTCGGCATACAGCTTCTGTTGAGCCGCAAGGGCTACGAGGTCGAACTGGCCGGCAGCGGGGCCGAAGGCATCATCGCAGCCGAGCGGCAGCGCCCCGACGTGATCCTGCTGGATATCGGACTGCCGGATATGGACGGCTTCGAGGTGGCGCGCCGCCTGCGCAGGCTGCCCGGCCTGCAGGGGGTCCGCCTCATCGGCATGAGCGGCTTCGGCAGCCCCGAAGTACAACGCCATTCCCGGGACACTGGCATCGAACGCTACCTGACCAAGCCGCTATCCGCGGAGGCCCTCGCCCGGGCAATGGCCTCCAGCCACTGAGACCACTGTCCGGTGCCGGTTCGGGGGGAGGGGCCGGTCTCACAAGGCAGCTCCGGGCGCTGCACCATGCTGGATACGGGGGCTGACCCCGGGTGCGATGCAGTGCAAGTCACCGTGACAGCGGGACGCCTGCACGGCAGGATGGGCGCGAATCCCGGTCAGGAGGCCGCATGATCCGATTGCTTTCCGCGTTGCTCGTGCTTTCCGTTTTCCCTTCGACCAACGTGCAGGCGCAGGACCCGCACGATCAGGAGACCCTTCAGGTCGGAGTGCGGGTAGCGCCACCATTCGTGATTCCCGACGGTGCAGGGGGTTACGACGGCCTCGCGATCCGCCTCTGGGAGGCATTGGCCGGGGAGATGCAGGTGGACTACGTGTATCGCGAACGCGGCATCCAGGCGATCCTCGAGGAGACTGCTAGCGGGGAGCTGGATGTAGCGGTTGGCGCGCTCACCATCACCGCCGAACGCGAGAGGCGGCTGGACTTCACCCATTCCTGGTTCCGGACCGGCCTCGGGGTGGCGGCCAGCCTTCGCCACGACAGCGGTTGGTGGGCCGTGGTGCGCGTGTTCTTCTCGCGCGACTTCATGATGGTGCTGCTGGCCCTCGTGGCCTTGCTGACCTTCTGGGGTATGCTGCTGTGGCTGGCCGAGCGCCGCCGCAACAAGGCGCAGTTCAGCCAGCGGCCGCTCCGGGGTATCGGCTCCGGCTTCTGGTGGGCGGCCGTGACCATGACCACCGTCGGCTACGGAGACAAGGCGCCGGTGACCTTCTTCGGGCGACTGATCGGTCTGATCTGGATGTTCGCGGCGCTGGTCACGGTATCGACGTTCACCGCGTTGATCACCTCGTCGTTGACGGTGGGCCAGCTGGAGTCGCGCGTGAGTTCGCCCTCGGATCTTCGCCGCGCGCATGTGGCGGCCCTGCCGGGGACCACCGCGGCCGAATGGCTGAACGGCCGGCAGATCGACTTCACTGCCTACGAGGCACTGACCGATGCGCTGCAGGCACTCGAGCGGGGCGAGGTCGAGGCCGTTGTGTCGGACGAGGCGCTTCTGCGGTACCAGATCAGCGCCTGGGAAATGCACAGTCTGCATGTACTGCCCTTCATTCTCGACGAACAGGACTACGGTTTCGCAGTGATCGAGGCGGGGGAACTTCGCGAGCCCATCAACCGGGCCCTGCTCGTGGTCACCGCCAGCGAGGAATGGGAGGAGTGGCAGCGCGAGTTTCTCGGCGACTGAGCATGCACGGATGCCTGCCGTGCATGCGGCCCGGGGGGTTGGGGCAGGGATGGGCCTGGCGCGCCAGTACGTTCCGGACGCCGTCGCGGAAGGCAATACCGGGCGCCGGCGTCCCGAGGGATTCGCTCACTTTCCGAGCAGGCAGTGGGGATAGCCGTAGCCCCAGCGCCACGGCAACCCGCTGCAGGGTCCGCCGCCGAGCCGCACCGCATCGAACATGGCGTCGGCGATTATCGCGTAGGCACCCGTGATCTGCCCTTCGGTCAGACCGTAGGTCTCCGACAGGTATGGCGTCCGGTGGGCACCGGTGTCGAGCACGCACTCCCGCAGCGCCGCGTCGGCTGCGAACCGCGCCCGGTAGCTGTCTTCGGCTGTGTGCGCGGCGCCCGCGGCGTGATAGGTCCGGTCGTGAGTCACGCAGCAGGCCTCCCAGGGCGGTCGCGCCTCGTGGGTGCGGGCGAACGCCGGCAGGAGATCCGCGATCAGGTCCCAGGCCATCGACAGTCCGCCGCTGCAGCCGTCGGTGGTGAACGGAGCGGGTACGTGTCCGGTCCTGTTCATGACCGCGACCAGACGGCGATGTGCCGCCATCTCGATGGAGAGACGCAAGGCGAAGGACTCCCCGGGTTCCGTCTGCGCGGTCGCGTGCGTCGGGGCGAGGACGGCGATGCAAAGGCCCAGAAGCACAGCGACCGCGGTGTTTGGACGCTCAGGCATCGACTTCGTCGGCCACCAGATCGAAGCTCTTGAGCCGGAACCGGTCGCTTATCCAAAGGAGCAGGCGTTCAGGCGCGGAGAGCTGGTTCCGCGCCGCCACCACCTGCCGGGCCAGCGCCGGCCTGTTGGTGATCAGCCCGTCGACGCCCATCGATATCAGCCGCACCATCGTCACCGGGTCGTCGACCGTCCACACGTAGAGCTTCCGCCCCTGTGCGTGGGTTCGGCGGATCAGATCCAGAGAGGCCTGCCCGGCATTGACGGCCAGGAAATCCGCATCCAGGGCCGAGAGATCACCAATCGCGGTGGCCGCGAGGATCCCGTGGGGCCATTCGGGCCGCAGCGCCTGCATCTTGCGCACGCCCGGGATCTTGAGCGACATCACTCCGACGTCCGCCGACATGCCCGTGTCCGCGACGATCTCCGCGACACGGGATTCGAGCGCGACGTCGTGGCCGTAATATTTCAACTCGATCAGGACCTTGCCCCGGCCCCTGGCGGCGAGCAGGACCTCGCGCAGGGTCGGCGTGCGTTCGCCGGCATAGGCCGGGTCGAACCAGCTGCCGATGTCGATCCGGGCCAGGTCGGCCATCGTGGCGTCCCACACCTTGAGATCGACGCCCCCCAGCTTCATGAAATCACTGTCGTGGGCGACAACCACCTCGCCATCGGCGGTCTCCTGGACGTCGATCTCGACCCAGTCTGAGCGTTCCACAAGGGCCTGTTCGATCGCGGCCATGGTGTTCTCGGGCCGAGCCACGGAAGCACCGCGATGGGCGATGATCTCGACGTCGCGCTCGGCGCCGACACGTTCGGCCAGGCTGCCGCCGAGGTAGAGGCCCGCGAACAGCGCGGCCGCCGCGCCGCCAAGCAGCAGCGAGACCGGCAGTGTCCGGCCCGTCGCGGGCCGAAGGGCGCCGGGCCCGGCAATCTCCGGGTTATCCCCTGTCGCCTCGCGGTAGAGCCGGTCGAGCAGGGACCCGAGCGCGCCGTTGGCAAGAGCCGAGACCACCGCGTTCGCGAGCCCCCACAGAAGCAGCAAAGCGACCGTGGAAAACGCCAGCCAGCGCAGGTTCGCCCCGAAGAGCTGCTGGACACCGGCGACCAGAAGCGCGGCGACACCGGCGACCAGCGCAACCATCAGGGTACGCAGAAGGACCCAGACCACGAGCCGCCCGACGACCTGCAACCGTTGTCCGCGCAGCCGTTGCGCGCTCTCGGCGAAACTCCGGCGCGGCCGCACCTTTCCGAACAGGAACAGATGCAGGGCGATGGCCCAGCTCGACAACCGTGCCAACAGGATGACCGCGAGCCCGCCCAGCAGCGCACCGCCGAGCCCTGCGGCGGCAAGGAAGGCCGGCGGCCGGTAGGTCAGGTAATAGTTGATGTCGTAGCGGCCGAGCGCCAGCCAGGCGATCAATGCGCCGATCAGGAGGAACGGCGCCGCAATCAGCAGAATGCGCAGGACGAGTTGCAGGCCGAAGGCGAACAACCCGGCGAAACGTGCGAGAAAGAGGCCCAGTCCCGAGATCACCGCCCGGTGCGCCCTGTGTTCCTGTCGGCGCAGCGTGGCGGTCATCACGGCGACGTCGAGGACGCTGGCCACGATCGACAGGCTGATCAGCGCCAGAGCCCCGGCGAACCCGGCCGGGGTCAGCAGGAACCAGGCGATGTCCTGATCGGTGACCGCGTTCTGGCCGGAAACCGCGAGGGCTGCGGCGAGCACAAGACCCGAGACCGGCACGATGACCGCAGCCGCCAGCAGGCGGACCGACAGGTGGATCAGGGTGAACGCTGCCAGAAATTTCAGCGCGGCACGATAGCTCGCGACGACATCCTGTAAAACGTTCACGGCACCCCCGGCTCCCCGACGCAATGGAGCCTTCCCACCAGGCTTCGATGCTGGCAAGGCGGTTCTCCCGGC
>NZ_JAWLHP010000009.1:0-13260 GCF_041690275.1 Thioalkalivibrio sp. | reverse complement strand
GGCGCCTGGTCCACGCGCGCCCGGGTGGAGAGCGGAGTGCCGGGCTACACTCGCTGTAACCGGCTTCGGAGACGCTTCCATGGCTGATGCATATATCGGGACGTCCGGCTGGAACTACCGGGCGTGGAAGGATGACTTCTACCGCGGGGTGCCGCAGCGCAAGTGGCTGGCTTACTGTGCGCGGCATTTCAGCGGGTTGGAGATCAACGGAACCTTCTATCGCCTGCCGCAGGCGGACACCGTGGAGCGGTGGGCGGGGCAGACGGCAGAGGACTTCGGGTTTGCGATCAAGGGCAGTCGCTATGTCACCCATGTCCGGCGGCTGAAGGATGCGGCGGATTCGGTGCGCTTGCTGCGCGGTCGCATGGAGCCCATGGGGAATCGGCTGCGCGCGGTGGTCTGGCAGCTTCCCGCGAACTTCCGGCTGGACCAGGAGCGACTCGAGGCGTTCACCGGTGCCCTGGAGGCCTGGCCAGAGGTGCGGCACGCGATCGAGTTCCGTCACTCGAGTTGGTTCACCGATGCGGTGGCCGCGCACCTGGATTCAGCGGGAGTCGGAATCTGCCAGTCCGATGCCCCGGACTGGCCATGCTGGGAGGCGGTGGCCGGGCCGCTGGTCTACTGTCGCCTGCACGGGCATACCCGGCTCTACGCCTCGGCCTACAGCGGCCGCTCGCTGGACCGGTGGGCCGGGCGTGTGCAGCAGTGGCTGGCAGACGGGCAAGAGGTGCATGTCTATTTCGACAACGACTCGGAGGGGGCCGCGCCCCGGGACGCCCAGCGCCTGATCGAGAGACTGGGGTGAGGCCAGGCCCACTAGAACCGGACATCGGCCTCAAGGATCAGGAATACCAGCAGGGCGAGGGTGATGGCCCACAGGAAGAGGTAGCCGGCCATGCTGTGGGCCGCGGCCTCCTGCTGGACCCGACCGCGCGGACGCACGCCCTGGTAGAGGAAGACGAGCTTCGCCGCGAGGTTCACGCAGACCACGTTGACCGCCAGCAGCAGTACAGCCATGTACGCGGCGGAGAACTCGCCGGAGCCGAGCATGATGCCGGCGGTCGCTGCCGGCGGCAGCAGAGCGACCGCGACCATTACGCCCACCAGCACCGTGGGCAGGCCGGTGGTCAGCGACAGCACCGCGGCCGCTCCGGAGGCCAGGGCCAGCGCGACCGAGTCCAGCCCGACCTCGGTGCGGATCTGCAGCTCGCGGGCGCCGATATCCACGGACATGACCATGGCGAGCACGGCGCCGATCAGGATCGCGCCGCCGAGGCCGGCGGCATTGGTGCGCAGCGAGCGGCCGATCAGCTGCGTATCGGCCATCGAGGTGCCGAGTGCGAGTGCCAGGTTGGGCCCGAGCAGGGGCGCGATGACCATGGCCCCGATCACCACGGCCACGTTGTCCTCCAGCAGCCCGATGGCAGCGACGATCGTGGACAGCACCGTCAGCAGGACGAACTGCCCGGTCAGGTCGGCACCCCCGGCCACGTTGTTGTAGAGCTCCTCGCGCGACACGGCGCGGGCCTTCTTGCCGGTTTCCGCTTCCTTCGCCTTGTCTTCCTGCGGTTCCTGAAACGGATCCGGCAGCACGGCCTCGACGGGCAGCACCAGAATGCGGGCGGTCTCGGAGGCGCCAAGGACGCGGTAGAGATCGTCCATCAGTCGCTGACGGTATTCCGTGCTCACCAGTATATGCACGGCCATGCGGTCGCGATTCTCGTCCACCCCATGCCAGAGCACCTCGACCGTCAACCCGTCGGCAATGCCAAGCACGGTATCCAGGTGCCCCGCAGGGCCAACCACCTCGATGATCTTGCTGCTCATGCTGCCCTCCGTGGTTGCCGGCATGATAACGCCGACGGCGCCCCCGGGGCGGCGCCCCCGGGGTCGGACCAAGGCAAGTTACTGAATCGTCTCGATAAGCACGGCGTTTCACCCGATCCATACCGCCTTGGAGGCCCCATTTTGTGCCCAAAATCGACCGTCGAGGCGCCCGACGTTCGGAGATTTCACGGGAGCCACGTCGAACGCAGGCCGGAGGGGCTTTCCCCGATCGGGGGTGCTGCTCCCGGTGCCGGTGCGCCCCAAAACCGCCGTTTCGGGGCCGAAAAATGGGCGTATAAGCCGCAAATCCCGGCCAGAAACGACCGAATCGATCGGTTATTCAATGGGTTACCTTGGTCCGACCCCGGGGCAGGGCAGGGGGCTGCTTGACGCCCCTGCGGTTATGGGGGTAATTTCCCTCAGCGCTATGCGTGGTTTTTCACGGTCAGGGTTGACCGATACCGGTCTGGCATCCGGGGGGTGCGCCGGTGGATCGATCACTCGTAGCCTGTCCTCCCTGTCCGCACCGGGCATGCAGGACCCAAACAAGAATAACGAGGGAATACTGGAGGAGTTCAAAGGAGGCCCCACGCCAGTGGGGTGCGGGCGGGGTCGCACGCGGCTGTGCCCGACCGTCTCTGTTGTTACTCGTCCCGGCTTCCCGAAACCACCACCAAGATTCGAGGGAGAGGCGAGTTTATGACAATGTCAGTAGCAGGACTCCTGTTCGCGCTGCTCTGTGGCGCGGGCGCCCTGGCCTACGGCGTGATCTCCATACGCTGGGTCCTGGCCAAGACGGAAGGCAATGATGAAATGCGCCGTGTGGCCCGGGCGATCCAGGAAGGTGCCTCGGCCTACATGAAGCGCCAGTACCTCACCATCGGCATGGTCGGCGTGGTGCTGTTCATCCTGCTCTGGCTGGTGCTCAGCGCGTCGGCGGCCTTCGGCTTCCTGATCGGCGCGGTACTCTCCGGTGCCGCCGGCTTCATCGGCATGCACGTGGCGGTACGCGCGAACGTGCGCACGGCGGCGGCGGCGATGGACGGCATGGAGGCCGCGATGGACGTGGCCTTCCGGGGCGGCGCCGTCACCGGTCTTCTGGTCGTTGGACTGGGCCTGTTGGGGGTCGGTGGCTACTTCGCGCTCCTGTGGCTGATCACGCCCGCCGGCGAGAGTGTCGGCCTGTTCCCGCTGGTCGGACTGGCGCTCGGCGGATCCCTGATCTCGATCTTCGCCCGTGTCGGGGGCGGCATCTTCACCAAGGGTGCGGACGTCGGTGCGGACCTGGTCGGCAAGGTCGAAGCCGGCATTCCGGAAGACGATCCGCGCAACCCGGCGGTGATCGCGGACAACGTGGGCGACAACGTCGGTGACTGCGCAGGAATGGCGGCGGACCTCTTCGAGACCTACGCGGTGACCCTGATCGCGACCATGATCCTCGGTACCCTGCTGATGGACGACCTCGGCATCACTGCCGCTATCTATCCGCTGGTCCTCGGCGGTGCGGCCATCCTCGCATCGATCGCCGGTACCTTCTTCGTGAAGGCGCGCCACAGTGCCGAGATCATGAAGGCCCTGTACAAGGGCCTGGCGGTCTCGGGCGGCCTGGCGGCGGTGGCCTTTCTGCCCATCACCATGCTGATGGTGCCCGACAACGCCCTCGCCGGAAGCATCGGCATCGAAAGCGGCGCGCCACTGCGGCTCTATGGCGCAGCCCTGGTGGGTCTCGCGCTGACCGGAATCATCATGGTCGTGACCGATTACTACACCTCGACCGAGTTCCGGCCGGTGCGCCACCTCGCGGCGGCCTCCACGACCGGGCATGCGACCAACATCATCGCCGGCCTCGCGATTTCCATGAAGGCGACCGCCGCGCCGGTGCTCGCGGTCTGTGCCGCCATCATCGTGGCCCACGCGCTCGGCGGCCTCTATGGCATCGCGATCGCGGCCACCGCGATGCTGTCAATGACCGGAATCATCGTCGCGATGGACGCCTACGGCCCGATCACCGACAACGCCGGCGGTATCGCGGAGATGGGCGACCTGCCGTCGAACGTGCGCGAGACGACCGACGCGCTGGACGCGGTCGGCAATACCACCAAGGCGGTCACCAAGGGCTACGCGATCGGTTCCGCGGGTCTCGCCGCCCTGGTGCTGTTTGCCGACTACACGCATCAGCTGACCTATCACACCGGCCTGCTGCACAGCTTCGAGCTGAGCAATCCCAAGGTGATCGTCGGCCTGTTCATCGGCGGCCTGGTGCCCTATCTGTTCGCGGCGATGACGATGGAATCGGTCGGCCGCGCCGCCGCGGGTATCGTCAACGAGGTGCGGCGCCAGTTCCGGGAGATCCCCGGCATCATGGAACGCACTGCCAAGCCCGACTACACGCGGGCGGTGGACATGCTCACGACCTCCGCCATCCGGGAGATGATCATCCCCTCGCTGCTGCCGGTACTGGTGCCGGTGCTGGTCGGGTTGTTCCTGGGCAAGGAAGCCCTCGGCGGCCTGTTGATCGGTACCATCGTGACCGGCCTGTTCGTCGCCATCTCCATGACCACCGGAGGGGGTGCCTGGGACAACGCCAAGAAATACATCGAAGATGACAATCACGGCGGCAAGGGGTCCGAGGCGCACAAGGCAGCGGTGACCGGCGACACCGTCGGCGATCCCTACAAGGACACCTCGGGTCCTGCAATCAACCCCCTGATCAAGGTCATCAATATCGTGGCGCTGTTGATGGTGCCTGTCCTTTGAACGAGGCTAAGGCCTGCTTCCATAGAAAACCAGGAGAAACTGGGCAATGACCAAGGTACGCGTACAGATGGCCCCGGAGCTGGAACTCAAGATGGACGTGAAGATAACGGGCGTGGATGTGGACAGCCGCGACTGGGATGTGCAGCAGCACAAGGTGGAGGTCTATGCCGAGTTCGAGCGGCGCCTGAAGGCGGCCTTTCCTGAGGGCCTGCACGTGTACAGCTTCGAATTCGGGCTGGACCGCGGCTGGCACGAGGACCTTGGCGAGGAATAGGCGCCGGCACCTGTAGTGGTCCGCCAGGAGGGCGGACCGGGTCGATCCCGCCCCCTGCCTCCCGGGGGGTGGAGTTCGCAGCCCCATCAAGGATCGGTGGCCGCAGCCAGTTCCCACGGGTGACGGGCAGTGGTTCTGCCAGGAACCCGGAGGAGCGGCCTTGAAGGCGCCATTTGGCAGCTGGAGCCTGCCGTCCGGGCGCCTGGCATACAGAGACCGCAGAGGCCATGGCCCAGCGCCGCACCCCCACCCCAACCCTGCCCCGCAAGCGGGGGAGGGGGCTTCCATGGGGAGGAGTGGCGCAGGGCCATGACAGTCAGGCCCGCATTTTTCGGGGCGAAAACGGGCCTCCAAGACGAAAATCGGCGGTAAATTCGAGGGATTAACGTCTTGAATCAACCATTTCGGTTGGTCCGACCCCCGGATTCCCGGCAATCCAGACCTAAATTGTGAACGGCTATCCGTGTGTTTGATCGAATCTATTCGATCAGATGCCATCCGCAGGCTATACAGTTCTGACAGTCACCCACAACATCGTTGATACGACAGGAGGAGCAAGATGTCTGCGTCGAAATGCCCGGTGATGCACGGCTCGATGACGACCGCCGAACGCTCGGTGACAGAGTGGTGGCCCAATGCGCTCAACCTCGAGATCCTGCACCAGCACGACACGAAGACCGACCCGATGGGTAAGGACTTCAACTATCGCGAGGAGCTCGAAAAGCTCGACGTGCAGGCGCTGAAGCAGGACCTGTTCGACCTGATGACCGACAGCCAGGAGTGGTGGCCGGCCGACTGGGGCCACTACGGTGGCCTGATGATCCGCATGGCCTGGCACGCTGCCGGCTCCTACCGGCTGTTCGACGGCCGCGGCGGCGGCGGCAGCGGCAACCAGCGCTTCGCCCCGTTGAACTCCTGGCCGGACAACGGCAACCTGGACAAGGCCCGGCGCCTGCTCTGGCCGATCAAGAAGAAGTACGGCAACAGCGTCAGCTGGGCCGACCTGATCATGCTCGCCGGCAACATCGCCTACGAGTCCATGGGCCTGAAGACCTTCGGCTTCGGGTTCGGCCGCGAAGACATCTGGGCCCCTGAAAAGGACGTCTACTGGGGCTCCGAGAAGGAATGGCTGGCGGAGAGCATCCTGCGCTACGCCAACGAAGAAGATCCGGAGTCCCTGGAAGAGCCGCTCGGGGCGGTCCACATGGGCCTGATCTACGTCAACCCCGAAGGCCGCGACGGGAAGCCGGACCCGATGAAGTCGGCACACGACGTCCGGGTCACCTTCGCGCGCATGGCGATGAACGACGAGGAGACCGCAGCGCTCACCGCCGGCGGCCACACCGTTGGCAAGACCCACGGCAACGGCGACGAGTCCAGGCTCGGTCCCCCGCCCGAAGGAGCCGACGTCGAGAACCAGGGCATGGGCTGGATGAACCCCGACATGGAGGGGCTTGCCAGCAATGCCGTGACCTCCGGCATCGAAGGCGCCTGGACGAAGGAGCCGACGAAGTTCGACATGGGCTACTTCGACATGCTGCTCGACCACGAGTGGGAGCTGAAGAAGAGCCCCGCCGGGCACTGGCAGTGGGAACCGGTCGACATCAGGGAGGAGGACAAGCCGGTCGACGCCAGCAACCCCTCGATCCGGCACAATCCGATCATGACCGACGCCGACATGGCGATGAAGCTGGATCCGAGCTACCGCAGTTACATGGAGCGGTTCCGCAACGATCCGGAATACTTCAGGGATACCTTCGCCCGGGCCTGGTTCAAGCTCACCCACCGCGACATGGGACCGAAGGACCGCTACTTCGGACCCGAGGTGCCGGCGGAGGATCTGGTCTGGCAGGACCCGGTTCCGGCCGGCCCTGCGGACTATGACGTCGAGGCGGTCAAGGCCAGAATCGCGGACAGCGGGCTCTCGATCGCCGAAATGGTATCGACGGCATGGGACAGCGCCCGCACCTACCGCGGCTCGGACATGCGCGGTGGCGCCAACGGCGCCCGCATCCGCCTCGCGCCGCAGAGGGACTGGGAAGGCAACGAGCCGGCGCGCCTGAACAAGGTCCTCGACACGCTCGAGCCGATCGCCCGGGAGACCGGCGCCAGCCTGGCGGACGTGATCGTGCTGGCCGGCAACGTTGGCATCGAGAAGGCAATCAGGGCCTCGGGCCTGGATGTCACCGTGCCCTTCGCGCCCGGCCGCGGCGACGCGACCGAGGAGATGACCGACGCGGACTCCTTCCGGGTCCTCGAGCCGATCGCGGACGGCTACCGCAACTGGTTCGATTCCTCCTACGACGTTGCGCCCGAGGAGCTGATGCTCGACCGCACGCAGCTGATGGGCCTGACGGCCCCGGAGATGACGGTGCTGGTTGGCGGCATGCGCGTGCTCGGGACCAACCACGGCGGCACCCGGCACGGCGTCCTCACCGACCGCGAGGGCGCGCTGACCAACGACTTCTTCGTGAACCTGACCGACATGGCCTACGCGTGGAACCCGGTCGGCGACAACCTCTACGAGATCCGCGACCGCCAGACGGACGCGGTGAAGTGGACCGCGACGCGCATCGATCTGGTGCTCGGTTCCAACTCCATCCTGCGCGCCTATTCGGAGGTCTACGCCCAGGACGACAACCAGGAGAAGTTCGTCAGGGACTTCGTGGCCGCCTGGACCAAGGTGATGAACGCGGACCGCTTCGACCTCGCCTGACACGGAAAAGGGGAAAAGGGGACGGAGGGAATAAATCCTGACCAGTCTTACGTCCAAGCCGGAGCTTGCGGAAAAGGCGACGGAGGGATCAAGGCTTGACTGGTCGCAGGTCCTGGCCGAATCTTGAGAGTGAATCGCTTCAAGCAACCCATCGGGCTGGATGCCCGGGGAGGGAACCCGATGCCAAGGAGGGCACGCCACTATGTCGCGGGTCTGCCGTATCACCTGGTTCAGCGCGGCAACAACCGCCAGGACTGCTTCCTGGATCCGGCGGATTACCGTCGCTATCTCGAACTGTGGGAGGAGACGTCCCGGCGCTATGGCGTCGCGGTCCACGCCTATTGCCTGATGACCAACCACGTCCACTTCCTGGCGACGCCGGCCGAGGCGGACTCCCTGTCCAACACCATGAAGGTGGTCGGCAGCCGCTTTGCCCAGTACGTCAATCGCAGGTACCAGCGCACGGGCACGCTCTGGGAAGGCCGGCACCGGGCGAGCCTGGTGCAGTCCGAGCGTTACCTTCTGACCTGCTACCGCTACATCGAGTTGAATCCCGTGCGCGCCGGGATGGTGGCGTCGCCCGAGGACTACCCCTGGTCGAGCCACCGGATGAACGCATGGGGTGAGGCGGGTTGGATCCAGCCACACTCCGAGTACGTCCGCCTGGATCGGGACGCCTCAGGGCGCCTGGAAGCCTACCGGGGTCTGTTCTCGGAGAGCCTCCCCTCGGGCGAGTTGGCCGCGATCCGCCGCGCTATCTATTATTGCCAGCCCGTCGGGGATAATGCCTTTCGCGAGCGGGTCGAGCGACAGTTCGGCGTTCGCTTCGGCCAGATGAAGCCGGGCCGGCCGTGGAATGCGGGTAACGGGCAACAGGGCAAGGTTTAATCCCTCCGTCCCCTTTTCCTTCTATTCGGCATCGTCCTTGTCCTGCTTGCCGTCCGGGGTAACGGCGCGTCCCACCGCCCCGACGGCCTTGCCGGTCGCCTTTACGGCTCCGGTGGTGACGCTGACGGCAGCGTTGCCGGCTGCGCTGGCGACCTTCACTGCAGTGCAGCCACTGGCCAGCGGCAGCATCAGTGCGAGGAGGAGCAGCAGGCGTGCGTAGGCGTACGTCGGCATGAGGATTACCCTGTCGGCTTTAGAGCAGGATACCCATGATCGGCTCCCAGGGGCCAGAGTGCGCTAGGGCAAAAAGGGGACGGAGGGAATAAGTTTTAATCCCTCCGTCCCCTTTCTCCCCGCCCGCCGGCATTCGTGCCCTGCGCGAGCGCCTCGGCCTCTCCAGAGCCGCCTTTGCGGCGGAACTCGGCGTTTCGGCTCAGACCGTCGCCAACTGGGAGAACCGGCCCGGGACACTCAGGCTCCTGAGCCGGAGCCTGAACCGGCTGCGCCGGCTTTATGGGAGTTCCGGCTGATGGGTCCTGTGCGAGGCCTGCAGTAACCGAGCGCTGCGCCAGGCGCCAGGCGCCATACCGTAGGGTAGGTTGTCCTCGGCGTTGGGTGTGGTCAGCAGCACCGGAGGCGGCCGCCAGCAGCGTTTCCAACACAAACGAGTGGCGATCTTCGTCCAGCGAATCCGCGCCGTTCGTCATCATGGACTGATGGCCCTCGTCGACAGCGGGCGAGAACGCGCCTCTTTGCGGATTCGCTCCGACGCGCCCGGGGGCACGACAAGCTCGTCCCCCGCACTGCACAGGGACTTGACTAGATGGTACCAATAATGGAACCATTGTTTGATGGCGACGATCAGGAAGATCATCGAACAGATGCGGACGGAACCGGCGAACGTTCGATTCACCGACCTGCGCAAGGTATGCGAGGAATTCCTTGGCCCGCCGAGGCAGAGGGGGACCAGTCACCTGATCTTCCGGACCCCATGGGTGGGGGATCCTCGCATCAACATTCAGCGGGCGGGCGACAAGGCAAAGCCGTACCAGGTCAGACAGGTACTCAAGGCGCTTGAAAAGCTGGACGAGCAGACATGAAAACCGATCACTACACCTATCGCGTAACCTGGTCACCCGAGGATGGGGAACACGTCGGTCTGTGTGCCGAGTTCCCCTCGTTGAGTTGGCTTGCAGATACACCCGAGGCCGCCCTTGCCGGCATCCGGACCCTGGTTGCAGAGGTCGTAGCGGACATGTCAAAAGCCGGCGAGACCCCTCCGGCTGCGCTCGCCGAGAGGGAATTCAGCGGTGAATTCCGTGTGCGTATTCCGCCGGAGTTGCATCGCAAGCTCGTGTTGCAGGCGGCTGAACAGAACATCAGCCTAAACCGGCTGGCGAGTGCCAAACTCGCCGGCTGACCATCTCTGAAAGCTGCCCGCACGGACGGGGTCAGGTCTCACAATCCAACTCCCGTTGGTGTGCCGTGTTGAAATGTGGGACCTGACCGCATTACGCATCAAATGATGTGTTCTTTGATGCATCAGCAACGGATGAGGTGTTTCCATGCGCACGACGCTGAATATCGATGACCAGTTGCTGGCCGAGGCTCAGCGCATTACCGGCGTGAACGAAAAGGCTGCCTTGGTGCGGGAGGGGCTGCGCGCCTTGATCGAGCGCGAGAGCGCCCGGCGGCTGGCGCGGCTGGGGGCCAGTGAACCGCAGCTGGAGCCCGTGCCTCGCCGGCAATCCGGCCCCGCATGATCCTGGTCGATACCTCGGTGTGGGTCGATCACCTGCGCGCTGGCGATGCCGCGCTGGGGGGAGTTACTGAACCGCAGTCGGGTGCTGATGCACCCTTTTGTGGTCGGTGAACTGGCCTGCGGCAACCTGCGCAGCCGCAGTCAGGTGTTGCGGCTGCTCAAGGATCTGCCGAAAGCGCCGGTCGCCAGCGATGAAGAGGTGCTGTTTTTTATCGAACGCAACGCGCTGATTGGCCGGGGCATCGGGTATGTGGACGCGCATTTTTTGGCCTCAGTTACCCTGGGTGGCTCGACGTGGTTGTGGACACGGGACCAGCGGCTACGGGCGGTCGCCGACGCCCTGAACCTTGCGTACGGCGAAGCTTGATTGAAGGTGGGCGAGGACTTCTTCGCTCGCAGAACGGGAATACAGCGGTGAATTCCGTGTGGGTATTCCTCCGGAGCTGCATCGCAAGCTTGTCTTGCAGGCGGCAGAACAGAACATCAGCCTGCACCGGCTGGCCCGTACCAGGCTCGCTGGCTGATTATCTCTGGAGGCTGTCCGGCGGCATCGAAACCTCGGACAGGGGTCTTTGCGCGCGCGGCAGCGACTCTGATTTCTCATCGGTTCCGGGATACCACCGTCTACCGACACCATAGGAGGACGAGCAGTGGCCAACCAGCGACGCGACGTGTTCCGCTTCCGGATCGAACTTCTCGAGATTCAGCCCCCGATCTGGCGGGAGATCCTGGTCCCGGCCAGCTATTCGTTCCGGGATCTGCACGTTGCGATCCAGGACGCCATGGGCTGGGAGGATTATCACCTGCACGAGTTCCAGGTCGCCGAACCGGAGAGCGGGGAGCTGCTGCGCATCGGCATACCGGACGACGAAGGATTCGGTACGGGCGCGGTGACGCTGCCCGGCTGGGGCGTCGGCGTTATCGAATTGATCGAGGAGGCGGGCCAGGCCTTCGACTACGAATACGACTTTGGTGATGGCTGGAAGCACCGCATCACGCTCGTCGGCGTCGAGCCGCGTATCAAGGGACAGCGCTATCCACAGTGCCTGGCGGGTGCCCGTGCCTGCCCACCGGAAGACTGCGGAGGGGTCTGGGGGTACGAGAACCTGGTCGAGGCCCTCCTGGATCCGAAGCACCCGGATCACGAGGACCTCCGTGACTGGGTTCCAGAGGGTTGGGGGCCGGAGATCTTCGGGGCTTCCGATGTGCGTTTCGACAATCCCAGGCGACGGTGGAAGCTCGCCTTCGGCGAGGAATGATTTCGTCATCGAGGTTTGCCGCGGCAACGTGTTGTTGACCGGGCGCACAGCCTGTGTGCAGACATGCGGACCATGGGCAATCGGCGTACCAAACCCATATTGACCCATATAACACTGTCTCCGGCACTCTGAAGCGACGAGCACGCCGCGTGCATGGACGCCCGGATGGCGGCGTCAGTTACCGTTCGACACCAGGGATTGATGTCGATGAAGACGACAGCGTACTTCGACGCGACCCGCTCCAGACCGGATCGGACTGGAATCAAGGACGATTGGATTCTGCGGGTCCTGCGTTATCCGGAGAAAGAGCAAAGGCAGATGGATGGCCGAATCCGGCGGTGGGCGCGGATCGCGGCCTAAGCTCAGCCTCCCACGGCGACCCTGTTTCGGGGTCAGGGGCCAGGATGCCGGGAGCATACGAGTACCGGCCATCCTGGGCAAAGGCGCTGGGGCCAGGAAACCGCTGAAGCTCACGGCCCTCGCGACCGCCAATAGCCCGGGCGTCGGGAGTGGTGCGCGAATGCCAGAATCGTGATGGTGGACCCGCGCGGAATGAAGACGATGGAGTAAGGAAAACGGCGCAGTACCAGCCGGTGCACTCCCTGTCGTCCGATGGGCCCGGGCATAGAGGAACCGGCGAGAGTCCCGGCTTCCAGTTGATCCAGAGCCGCGTCGAACGTGGCCCGAAGCTGCTTCCCGAGTCCGGGTTGTTCGCACTCGTACCAGCGGATGGCTGCCTCCGCCTCTTCGGCCGCGGCAGAGAGGATCTGGAGTTCCGGCATCCTTGCCTCCTCGGTCGTGTCAGCCGAGCCTTCGGTTGAATTCCTCGCGGGATAACAGCTCGGCGTTGCCGCTGCGCAGGTCGGAGAGGCGTTTCTCGAGTTCGCTATCCCACGCCGCAGCGGCGTCGGCATCGGCGGGACCGTCCAGTGTCGCCACCAGTTCCTGGGCGAGGCGTGCACGGGCCGACTCCGGCAGCGCCTTTGCCTCTTTCAGGATTCGCTCAACGTCCACGACCGCCATAGGATTCACCTTGCACCAACGCAATGCGTGGTCCAAGTCTAGCCTCGGGAGGCGTAGAGCAACACCCCCTGTCCGTAGACGCGTGGGCCATGAGCAAGCGGGACAAGCGCGCTCCGGCGCGTGAAATGGCAGCGGTTCCACGTGGATGGATCCTTCCCGGGGAAGGGCCGGCGTGAGGCGTTCCGGGCCTGTGCTAAGCTGCTGTTATGCCAAACCGTTCAGGAGATTTCGATGCGCCTGACAGCACAGCAGCGCCGAGTCATCAGGCAAGCCGCCCTCGACTGCTTCGGGCCGGAGGCGCGCGTTACCCTGTTCGGCTCGCGTGCTGACGACACGGCACGTGGCGGCGATATCGACCTGCTGATCGAAACGCAGATCACTGACCCGGAAGAGATCGTCAACGCGGAAACCCGCTTTCAGGTGCAGGTTCAGCAGGCGATCGGCGAACAGAAGATCGACCTGCTCGTGGACTATCCGGGGCGTGGCGAACACCCGCCGATCTTTGCCATCGCCGAAAGAACTGGGGTCCGGCTGTGACCGACGCAGCAGCACAGCAGTTGGCAGATGCCTGGCGACAGTGTCAGCGGCACGCTCATCACCTGAGGCACGCCATGGCCTCCCTGGAGGACAAGCTTCCACTGTCGGGCAGCCAGCTCGCCACTCTGGACGACGAAGCCGTTCAGGACCTCGATCAGTTCGTGCTGCGCTTCGGCAGGCTACAGGATGCCATCGGCGCTCGACTGCTACCGGCCGT
>NZ_JAWLHP010000008.1:38889-66233 GCF_041690275.1 Thioalkalivibrio sp. | reverse complement strand
CCCGCAACTCGATCTGGTTCACGATATCGTGTGTGCCCTGCTTGTGACCAAGGGCGTCTTCAATATCCGCATCCACTATTCTTCGAGCCAGCTCACCTGCTGGTTTTGCGACGACGTCTACCGGAACCGGGTCTATGTGCGCGAGGAGGTGCTGGCCCCCGGTTTCCTCGAGCAGTTCCGTGACCAGCCCATCGACCACCTGCGTCCCGTGGTTGATGAGGAGGAGTTGATCAAGGTACTTGAAGAGTTCCGGCGGCTGCGCACCTCGGACGAGCAAGTCTATCTGCGCATCGGGTCGCTCAACCGCATCAACGGGAGGATCGGTATGACCTTCTCGTGCGACGGCAGCCACTATATCGACCATCGCACCTTCTTCGAGAAGCTGGAGACCTTCGGTACGCTTGCGAACGGCGGCCAGTCGCTTTGCCAACCCGAAGACCACCCGCGCGACTGAAGGCCCAGCCGGGAAGGCCAGGGCTCGCATGGCCCACTAGTCCCCCTGGTCACCGCTGTCATCGGCGCGCCCCGGTTCAGGGCCTGCCGCCGGTTCATCGCTCCCATGCGTGAACGTCGAGTCCGGTCCGTGCTCCCGATCCTCCGTGTACATATGCCAGACTGCGATAAACAGCGCTGCGATCACCGGCCCGAGGACGAAGCCCGTGATGCCAACAAGACTGATCCCGCCAAGGGTCGACAAGAGCACCAGAAAATCGGGCATCTTGGTATCGCGGCCGACGAGAATCGGGCGCAGCAGGTTATCAGCCATGCTGATGATTGCCACGCCGTAGGCGAGCAGCACCAGGCCCTGAATCCAGTCGCCGACGATGACCAGGATGATGGCGGCGGGCGCCCAGACCAACCCGGCCCCGACGGCGGGGATCAGGGAGGCCGCCCCCATCACCACGCCCCACAAGACAGCACCTTCGATGCCTAGGATGGCGAAGATGAGCCCGCCCAGGAATCCCTGCACGAGGCCCACCACCAGGGTGCCCTTCACGGTGGCACGCGTGACCTCCGAGAACTTGTTGAACAGCCGCTCCTCCTGATCGTCCGGCAGCGGCATGGCGTGGTAAATGGCCTGCATGACGGTGTCGCCGTCGCGGAGGACGAAGAACAGCAGGTAGAGCATCAGGAAGAAGTTGAGGATGAAACCGGCCACATTCTGCCCGACGTCCAGCGACATCGAGGCGATGAATTGTCCGCCGTCCACCGCAGCCGAGGAAAGCCGCTGCTGGAGCTCGGAGAGATCGAGCCCGAAGCGCGCCAGCCACTCGGAGGCTTGCGGCAGTAGTCCCTGAACCCAACGGATTGCGGCGCCGACATCGGTCTCGCCCGACTGCACGCGCTGATAGAACGCCGTCGCTTCGGCGGCAACGGCCGAAACCAGCAGCAGAGTCGGCACGATCACCGTGAAGAAGATGACTGTCACGGTCAGCACGGCGGCGAGCGAGCGGCGCCCGCCGAACCGTTCAGATAGCCGGACCTCCACCGGACGGAACAGCAGGCCGATGACGACCGCCCAGAAGATCGGCTGCCAGAAGTTCAACAGCACGGCGCCGAAGGCGAGGCTTACCGCGACGATGAGCCCGGCAAAGAAGGGCTGACGGAGAGTAGGGGGCGTCATGATTCCTGGTTGGCGGCTTTTCACTCGCTTGACAAGGGGACTGGCATGATGCCCGTCGCAGTCGATGCGCAGAGTGCGCCGCAGGTTCCTACCTTGAGTCGAGTCTATCTTTCCGCTTGGCAGCAGGGAAGCCGCTTTGCAAGGAGTTGCCCCCAAAACTGGAGGTCGTGGCGGACCGCGGGTATTTCTGGTGTTCGAACCGGCCAACGGCCGCTGAGCCCGGCAGACGAGCCGTAAGGATGCTTGCCGACCCGAGAACGGTGTGGTGGCGCATTGAAAGCCTCAGTCATTCCCTCGCCCACAACGGCCGGCAGACCAGATCCGCGTGCACGACGCACCGATGATGCGGGTCCGGCGTCTCGATTGTCAGCGGGCGACCACGAGTCTGTTGCGCCCGCCACCCTTTGCCGCGTAGAGGGCCTTGTCGGCCGCCTCGAGCATTTCGTCCTGGGCGTGTTCGGAAGCACCGGGTTTCAGGCCGCTGAGCCCCAGGCTCACCGTCACCCGCAACGGGGGCGAGTGGTTGCCCACATCGACTTCCAGCGTCTCGATTCCGCGCCGGATCCGCTCCGCAAGTACCACCGCGTCGCGCGCATCGGTCTCGGGGAGGATGATCGCGAACTCCTCGCCACCGTAGCGTGCTACCAGGTCGCTGGAACGCACCGTCTCCGCGACATAACGCGCGATGCGCTTGAGCACCGTGTCACCGGCGGGATGGCCATGTCCGTCGTTGACCTTCTTGAAGAAATCGACATCGAACAGGATCAGGGTCAACGGACGCGCGTAGCGCGAGGCCTCTCCGATTTCCTTGCGCAGCATTTCCTGGAAGTGGCGGTGGTTGTAGAGCCCGGTCAGGCCATCCCGCGACACGAGTTCGCGCAGCCTGGAGTTGGCCTCACCGAGCTCGGCGGCGAGCTGCTCCGTGCGTGCCTGTGCCTGCTTCAGTTCCATCACCAGTTGCTCGTAGGAGAGGTTGAGGCGTCCGAGCTCGTCGTTCGCCTCCTGGAGCAACTGGGAGTAGGGTTTGATGGTGCCGGTTTCGATCTCATACACCGCAAGCATTTCCTGGGCGCGGCTTGCCACTGCGTCGATCAGCTCATCGGAAGACTGCTGGGTTTGCCCGTAATGCTCAGCCAGAAAGTCCTTGATCTGCATCGCGCGCTCGGCGCTGTGGAAACCGTGGTAGAGCGAGGCGACACGATCGGCGAGATACAGCAGGTTGATCGCGACCTGGCGGGAATCGGGTCCGGGAGCGAGTCTGTGGTGGTGGCGGATGGGCTCGGCCAGGCTCTCGGGCAGTCCCCAGCGACGCAGGATCTCCGCCCCGAGTTCCTGGTGGTCGCAGCCGAAACGGCGCGCTTCGAGGACACACAGCGGTTCCGGCGACGAAGCCTCCTCTTCCAGGACCCTCGCATAGTCCTCGGGCGCGACCAGGGCGAAGACCAGCATGCCCACATCCTGAAGCAGCGCGCAGGCGAACAGGTCCTCATTGGAATGCCCGATCTGGTTGGCGATCATCTCGGCGGCCACCGCCCCGGTGACGGCCCGTTTCAGGAATCGAGTGAAGTCGAAGCCGAACTGGCCATTGGTCTCCAGACCCCGTACCACGGCGAAGGAAAGGGCGATGTTCTTCACCAGATTCAGGCCCAGCAGAGCAATGGCCTGTTCGATTCGTGTGATCTGGCTCGGCACGGCATAGAGCGAGGAATTGGCCACCGACAACAGTCTTGCAGCCAGCGCCGGGTCGGTCGCGATCACGGCGGCCAGAGCGCGGTAGGAGTCGCCGTCGTCCCGGACCGCGTCGAGAATGCGCGCAGCAATGGCCGGCGCCGTCGGCAGGCGGATCTCGGTTCCCAGGAATTTCTCAACACCCACGGTCGCGTGTCCCTCACTACTGTTGATCAACGCCGTCAACCGGATGGCGGCAGTGTCTCAGGAATCTTGATCGGCGCACGCTTCGGGGATGCGCCCGTGGGCAGACAACCTCGCCGCGGCAGCGCTCACCGCCACCGCGGCGAACAGATCCTGCGTCCCGAAGAACCCCATCCGCAGTCCGACCAGCGCGAACGATGCCGGCCTCCCGGGTATTCGATGCACCTGCTATCTTTCCTGGTACGGCGATCGCCCGGTCGCCTCTCGTCCGGAGCACCATGAAACATTGCGCCTGTTCGTGCTCGCCCCCAGCAGTGCAGAAGCTGCAGCGGGTGCGCCGCATCATCCACCACTGTTGTGGACCCCTGGGGGCGGCCTGCGATCGGAATTCGGGTCGATTGCGATTCGCGGTCGTTCCCGTCGGTTGTCGTCTCCGGTCGTCAGGCGCGAACCGGTCTGGATCGGATCAAGGTCATGACCTCTGATCAGGTAGTCCCGATCCAGCGTCTCGCCAGTGCCGGACTCCGGGTCATTGCGGTGATGGTCCTCGTGGCAGGGGCCTTGGTATCAGCGATCTACTGGGTCGTCGAATGGCAGACCCCGCCCCTTCCCTGGCCTCTCGCCGCTGTCATCCTGCTGCAGATCCTCTTTGCGATCGCGATTGCCTTATGGTTCTGGCTGCTATGGCGTCGCGCCGACATGCTGCGGGCCCTTGTCGCGCATGACTATCCTGCGATGACCTGTACGGCCGTGTGCACGCGCCTGCTGGGTGAACTGATCGCCGTCCTGTTCGTACTCGGCTCCCTGGCGTTTTCGATCTCGTCCCTGGTCGCGGCGGATCTTGCCGCGGAAGCCGCCCTGACCTGGCTGGACCTTCGAGCAAACATTGTCGAGCCCACCGCCTACGGACTCGCCGTGGTCATCGCGGTGTCATGGCCCGTCGCCGGCCTGATGGCAGGGGGCTTCGTCCTCTTCGGCGCCTACCTCTTCGCTGAAGTGCTCATCGCAAAACTGGAGTACTGGCGGGACATCCGACGGATCCGGGAACAGCTGCAGTCTGGAATCGCGTTCTCCAATGGACAGGATCGATCGCCGGGCAACGGCGAAGACAGGTGAATGGCGGAGCGCCGAGACGATGAGCAAGGAATCTGCCGCTGGGCGGAACACCCGCTCCGGAAACCGAGCGGGTCGCGCCTGAAGCTGCTCCGGAGCAGGCCGTGTTCCGAGAGCGGAGGCGACCGCTCCGCCTTGACGGGCGGCCCCTCGGTTCGACCGCGGCTACTTGTAGAACTCGAAGGGCGGGGCCGGCGGCATGCCCCCGTCGAGCTTGCGCCGGAGGTCCTCGCGCATCGGCTTGTCGAAGCCACGCGGTATGTAATACCACGGCACGATCATGTTCTCGTGATAGGCGCGGCCGACGATCGGCCCGTCGAGCGAACCCTCATGCAGATACATGGCTCCTTCCCAGAGGGCAGTGTAGTCGGCGAAGCCGATCGCCTGCTGCTCCGGATATTCCGGGGCCACGTAGAAGGTGCCCTGCGGCGTCTCCAGCTTGCCGTAAAGCGGAATGTCGACATTCTCGACGACGTTCGAGGGCCAGGACTTGATCGTGGTCCAGCGCACCGCCGGCCCGAGGGCGTATTCCATCCGGCCGTCGGCGTGGATGTAGGCGTAGTTCGTCACTGCCTCGGCGATCGAGAGGTCCGGCTTGCGCCAGAAGCGCAGGCGGAACATGTCACCGTTGTCGAGATAGGCGTTCTGCCAGATGTAGTGGCCTTCGAGGTGATCGGGCGTGCGCAGGTTGCCCCACTGGTGCTCCCACCAGGCGAGGCCCTCGACCTCCATCTCGTGCCCGTCCACGACGACCGGGCCGGAGATCATCATCTTCGGCGCGATCGTGTAATAGGAGATGCCGTAGACCGTCTCCGGGTTGTGCAGGCCCGTTCTCGACACGTCGTAGCCTTCGTTTTCGAGGCCCCAGGGGGTGTTGAAGACATAACCGGGCGCGTAGACCTTGCCGGTGATGTCCATGCTGAAGGGCACGGAATTGCGCTCGGGCGCCGCTTTCACCACGTTGGCCTTGAAGTTCCATGTCTCGTCGGCGGCGCGGTAGCTTTCCTCCATCTGGCCGTGCTCCGGTGTGCCGATGCGGTAGCGGAACCAGAAATCCTCCCTCGGCGCATCGCTCGGCGATCCCTCGGCGATGAACTCGCCCGGATAGAGCGTGACCGACGGCTTGAACTCGCCGGTCCGGAGGTTGTGGGCCGCGAAGAAGACGTTCTTCACCGGCCGCTGGAGCCCCTCGTCCCATCCCGCGAAGAGCGTCATCCAGAATAGGGTGTAGGGCTCTCCGGTCGCCTTGTCATAGACGAAGGCGCTGAAGTAATACCACTCGCAGTATTCGGGGCCGTGATAGATCGGACCATAGTGATAACGGTGGTCCCGCGGGAACCTGTAGAGTTCATGGCCGCTGACCGTCTCGATCCCGTTCATCTCGCCCTGGCCGAAGGGCGTTGCGTTCCCGCTGCCGGCGGGAGTCGGGGGATATTCGGGAAAGCCCCACTCGTATGCGCGCGGCGAGGTCTCCCCCTTCATCTGTGCCCACAGGGTGGCCGGCGCGGCACTCAATACGGTACCGGAAGCTAGCAATTTCAGCAGAAGTCTGCGATCCATTCTTTTACCCCTTGATCAGTTCACAGCGTTCGTCCTTTGGCGCACCCGGTCCGCCGCGAGGTTCGTTCAGTCCCGAGTATAGGGATCGGGTCCGGGCACAACAGTCAAAAAAGCGCATAACGGAACACGGGGCAGTCGGATGGAAAGCGGGCGTTCGAAACGGGTGTCCGGCATCGAGGCCGGGAATGCGTGCGGGGGTGCAGTGAAGGTGATAACCTGCGTCAACGATGCCCTCAGCACAAGGCCGGTGGTGGGCGGAGCGACCGGCGGGGCTGCAGTGGAAAGCGGTACGGGCGCGTGCTGAAATGGAGCAGGGGGCTTGGCGCAGATATGGCATTTCGGCTAATGTGAACCGGTCTTTTACACTTCGGGGCAGCCACGTTTGTACCGGCCATAGTAAAATCCAGGGCAAAGGACGCCGACCGGTTTTCGGTGGACAACCTTTTGCAACGGATGAACAACCCGGTAAAACGATGGGGCCCGGACGGATCGCCCCGATGACACCCCGCTGCCCTTGGGCGGCGGTTCCATTTTGTATCTCCCTTCGAGTTGCAGCCGTTGCGGCACTCGGTCCTGATGGCGTATGACCTTGATGAATTGGAGCGTTTGATGCCTCTCCGTGTTCGAATCCTCATGCCGTTCTCCCTTTTCGTTCTCCTCGCCGCGCTCTGGTTTCTACCGGTTGCCGTTCAGGCTCAGCAGGCCGAGGCCCCCGCCGCCGAAACTCCCGCGGCAGAAGCGCCCAGCGCGCAAGCGCCTGAGGCGACCGCTGCCTCGGAGGAGCCGCCGGCTTATCCTCCGGCGCTCGATGCCCCGGATATCCCCCTGGAAGAGCTGCAGATCCGACTCGTGCCCCTGACGGCCGACGAGCTTGCCGCACTCGCCCTTGCATGGCAGGGGCTGGCACGCGATGCCACCCAGGCCGTCGTCGACACCCAGCTCGAGATTCGGGCGCAGGGAGAGGCCGCGCCGGAGGCGCTGCGCGATCAGCGGCTCGCCCTGATGGAGGAGCGGGCGGGGATCTTCGAGAAGTTTGCGGCCGTCGTCTCCAGTCTCGATGGCAAGGGCGGCGATCCGGAGCTCGTCGAGAACCTGCGCGGCTATCGGTCGGCGATTGCGGTTGAGGAGACATCGCGCATGGATGCGGGCGAGCTTGCCGAAGTGGTCATCGCCTGGCTGGTCTCACCTGAAGGTGGCATGCAGCTGGTCTTCCGCGTGACCGTGGTGCTGGTGGCGCTTCTGGCTCTTTTTGTGGTGGCGCGTTTGGTGCGCAGCTGGGCCAGGCGCATCTTCAGCCGCATCCCCAACCTGTCGCGGCTTCTGACGGGATTCCTGGCCATGGCCGCCTACTGGCTGACCATCGCCTTCGGCCTGATGATCGTGCTGGCCATGCTCGGCGTGAACGTAACCCCGCTCTTCGCACTCGTCGGTGGCGCCGCCTTCATCATGGCCTTCGCGCTGCAGGACACGCTGAGCAACCTCGCCGCGGGCCTGATGATCATGATCAACCGGCCCTTCGACGAGGGGGATTACGTCACCGTTGCGGGTGTCGGTGGTACCGTCCAGCACGTCTCGGTGGTATCGACCACGGTCACGACTCCCGACAATCAGGTGATCGTGATCCCGAATTCCAAGGTGTGGGGCGACGTGATAACCAACGTCACCGCCTCCGAAACCCGCCGCGTGGATCTGACCTTCGGCATCTCCTACGATGATTCCATCGAGGAGGCGCAGGCCGTGCTGGAAGAGGTGGTGCGCGCCCATCCGGCAGTGATGTCCGACCCCGCCCCGGTGATTCGGGTGCATGCACTCGGGGACAGCTCCGTCGATTTCATCGTGCGACCCTGGACCCGCGCCGAGGATTACTGGCAGGTTTACTGGGATCTGACCCGCCAGGTGAAGGAAGCCTTCGACGCGCGCGGCATTTCCATCCCGTATCCTCATACCGAGATGGTGGTGCGTGACAAGACAGCGTTCGCGCGGCCGGATTCCGCGAGCTGATATCTCGCTGTCCGTTGCAGTCGACTGCCGGCGCCCGTTGGCGGACGTCCTCCGGAGTCGCGGTGCCGCGCCACCGGGCCGAGGAGGACCTGACTGAGGAGGCTTGATGCGGGGTTTCCGGGACCCCGATCGGCTTTCCGGGGACGGTACATCGATATCCATTTTCGCCGGCGAGTGCAGCGCTGAGGCGCATGATGCGCTTACCCGAGAATGAACACGAGCCACCGGGCGATCGCTCACGTTCTCATGATTGCCCCGGATCATGCAGCCGGCGCGGACCGCAGAGAAATGGGTGGCTGTTCCTGCGCTTGCCCGCCTTGCTCCGGCGCGTGTGGCCGGGCTCCATAGTTGCCGATCTTCCCTGGCGCTGATGTCCAGTGTCCTGGGCCTGCGGGTATGCGCTCCACGAGCCTGCTTCCGGCTGGTCAGTCCGGCATCACGGCGGACAGTTCAGCCAACCCGGCGATCGTGCAATCGGGCTCGATGCCCCAGGGATCGAACACTGCATCATCCGATCGCCTTACCCAGGCCGCATGCCAGCCGGCCGAACGCGCGCCGATGACATCGAACGGATTGCCGGAAATCAGCCAGGCCCGGTCGGCGGTCACCCCGGAGACCTCAAGGAGATGCGCGTACACTGCCGGGTCAGGCTTGAAGCTGCCTATGTCGTCGCAGCTGACCACACCCTCGAAGGCCCCGGCGATGCCGGCGCGCGCCAGCAGGGCCCCGACCGCTTCGCGCGTGCCGTTGGAGAAGGCGAACAATCGGTGCCGTGACGCCTTCAGCTGCGCCAGCGCCGCGCTCACGTCAGCAAAGGCCGGAAGTTCACCGTACGCGCCCATCAAGCGCTGTTTCTGCCCGTCGGTCAGTGCGACCCGGTGGACGGCGCAACAGTATTCGAGCGCCTGCCTGGTGCACACGGGAAACGGCAGGTAGCGCTGCATCAAGCCGCGCCGAAACGAATACTCCAGCTGCTTGTCTCGCCAAGTGCGGGAAAACGCTTCGGCCCTGTCGCCGATCAATGCCTCCAGCGTTTCCAGCACGCCGTTGGTATCGATCAGCGTGCCGTAGACATCGAACGCGATTGCAAGCTTCATGGCTCTCCCTGGATCGATAGTCGGTGGACTGCTGCAGTGTATATGCTGGGCCGATGGATCCCGGAAAGCGGGCTGGATAAGCGAGATCATCCAGGCCTGTCCTCTCTGAACTACGGCCATCTCCCGACCGCGTTACACTGGAGCGGGCAATCGGACCGGGAAGGCCCCCTCAGGCGAATCCTGCTCCTTCCCAGCCTTGTCGGTCTGACGAGGGCGCTCGGCAACCCGGGAGCCGCCATGACCGGACTTCAGGACCACCGAGAACCGGGTACGGCGGACACGCTTCAGTCGCCGGTGTATTCGAACGCTTGGCCGGCCGTGATTTACTTACTGCGCCCGTATAACTTACGGTCTCGTTTGCAAACGCGGTTGTGGCGCGACCTGGTTGCGTGCCGCCGCCCTGGTTTTTGCTGAAAAGAGGGATTCCCCCGAGCTCATGAAGAAGACCAACGTCAAGCGCGTTATCGTCGTGATCGTCGGGCTGGCGGTCGTGCTTGGTGCGCTGTTTGCGTGGCGTTTTGCGCAGATCCGCCAACAGGCCGAGATGATGTCGCAGGCCCCGCCGCCGGTCGAAATCGAGGTCGTGGAGGTCGCAGAGCGTCGCTGGGCGCAGTCGATCAGCGCGAACGGCAGCCTGCGCGCGGTCAACGGGGTCGAGGTGGCCAACGAGATTGCCGGGGTGGTCGAGGCGCTGGAGTTCGAGTCCGGCGAGACCGTAGAGGCCAACGAGGTGCTGCTCAGGATCGAGGCCGATACCGACGAGGCGGCGCTGGAGACGCGCGAGGCCGAAGCGCGGCTTGCACTGCAGCAGTTCGAGCGTTTTTCCGACCTGATCGGTGAGAACGCGGTATCGCAGTCGGAGTTCGACGAGGCACGCGCCAACTTCGAAGCCGCAGAGGCGCGCGTACACGAGCAGCGCGCGTTGCTGAACAAGAAGACCATCCGCGCGCCGTTTTCCGGGGTACTGGGCCTGCGCCAGGTCGATCTCGGTGAATACATCGGGGTGGGTACCGCAATCGTGGGCATCAACATGCTCGATCCGATCCAGGTCGATTTCACGATTTCCGAGCGTGAGCTGCCTCGGGTCAAGGTTGGTGATCGGGTCGAAGTGACGGTGGCCGCCTATGCCGATCAGCAGTTCAACGGCCAGGTACAGGCCATCGACTCCTCGGTGCTGCCCGAAAGCCGCACGGTGCGCGTGCGCGCCGAACTGGCCAACTCGGATCTGCAGTTGCGCCCGGGCATGTTCGCCAACGTGCGCACCGTTCGCGATGAAGTTCTCGAAGTGATCACCGTGCCGCGCACGGCGATCTCGTACAACACCTACGGTGATTTCGTGTTCAAGGTGGTCGAAGGCGACGACGGACAGAAGATCGTCGAGCGCGTCAGCGTGACCACCGGCGCAGCACGCGACGGTGAAGTGGAGATCATCGAGGGCATCCGGGCCGGTGACACGGTGGTCGGGGCCGGCCTGCTGCGCCTGCGCAACAACCAGCCGGTCAAGATCGTGGACGAAACGCCGGCCGGAAAGGGATCGGGGCAGGGCTGATGCGCTTCACCGATATCTTCGTGCGGCGCCCGGTGCTGGCCACCGTGGTCAGCCTGCTGATCCTGCTGCTGGGCGCGCGCGCGGCCATGCAGCTGGAAGTGCGCCAGTTCCCCGAACTCGAGAGCACCACGGTCACGGTGTCCACGGCTTATCCCGGCGCCGACTCCGAGCTGGTCAAGGGCTTCGTCACCACGCCGCTGCAGCAGGCGATCGCCGAGGCCGAGGGCATCGATTTCCTGTCCTCGACCAGTTCGCTGGGCCAGTCGACCATCGAGGCGCGCATGGTGCTCAACTACGACGCCAACGACGCGCTTTCGGAAATCCAGTCCAAGGTCGCCAGCCAGCGCGACGTGCTGCCGGAAGAAGTGCGTGACCCGGTGATCACCTCGACTACCGGCGAGAGCACGGCGTTGATGTACATCGCCTTTTTCAGCGAGTCCATTTCGGCCCCGCGGATTACCGACTACCTGACCCGCGAGGTGCAGCCGCGCCTGCAGGCGATCGCCGGGGTCGGCCAGGCCGAACTGCTGGGAAGGACCTTCGCCCAGCGGATCTGGATTGACCCGATGCGCCTGGCGGCCATTGACATGACGGCCAGCGAGCTGGTTGACATCCTGCTGCAGAACAATTTCATCGCAGGCGTTGGGCGCACGCGCGACGAAATGGTGCGCATCGACCTGAAATCGAACACCGACGTCTCCGACCCGGAGGCATTCGAGGACCTGGTAGTCAAGCAGGTGGACGGGAGCATCATTCGCCTTGGCGATATCGCGCGCTCGGAGCTGGGCTCGCAGACGTACTCGGAGACCAACAACTACAAGGGCCAGCCGTCGACCTTCGTGGCCATCGAACTGGCGCCCGGCGCCAATCCGCTGGACGTGGCCGCCCTGGTGCGCGAGCAGCTGCCCCCCATCCGCGAGCAATTGCCTTCCGACCTGAACGTGGAGTTGGCCTACGACGCCTCGGAGTTCATCGAAAGCTCGATCAACGAAGTCCTCAAGACCCTGCTCGAGGCCCTTCTTATCGTGCTGGCGGTGGTGTTTCTGACCCTGGGTTCGATTCGCGCGGCGATCGTGCCGTCGGTCGCCGTACCGCTGTCGCTGATCGGCGCGGCGCTGGTGATGCTGGTCCTGGGCTTTTCGCTCAACCTGCTGACGTTGCTTGCCATGGTGCTGGCAATCGGGCTGGTGGTCGATGACGCCATCATCATCGTCGAGAACGTGCACCGGCATATAGAGGAGGGCGAGTCGCGCTTCGAGGCGGCCTTGAACGGCGCGCGCGAGATGGCGACGCCGGTGATCGCCATGACCACCACGCTGGTCGCGGTCTACGCGCCCATCGGATTCATGGGGGGGCTGGTCGGTTCGCTGTTTTCGGAATTCGCGTTCACGCTGGCGGGTGCGGTGGTGATTTCCGGTGTGGTGGCGCTGACGCTCTCACCCATGCTCTCGGGTCATGTCCTCAAGCCGCACGGGAACCCGTCGCGCTTCGAGAGCGGCGTCGAGCGCACGTTCAATCGCCTTGCGGAGAACTACAAGTCGGCGTTGGGCTGGACCCTGGAATCGATTCCGGCGGTGATGGTGTTTGCCGTGGTGGTGCTGGCCTCCATCGTGTTCATGGTGCAGTTGAGCCAGAGCGAGCTGGCGCCCACCGAGGACCAGGGCATCCTGCTGTACCAGGGCGAGGCACCACAGACCGCAACGCTGGAGTACCTGCAGAAATACGGCGACCAGTTGCAGAACCGCTTCGAGCAATTGCCCGGCTACGACGAGAGCTTCATGCTGCTGGGTTCGTTCGGACCCAACACCGTGTTCGGCGGGTTCAAGCTCAAGCCCTGGGACGAGCGCGACATTTCGCAGTTCGAGGTCCAGCCCATGCTGCAGGACGCCGTTTCCGACGTGACCGGACTACGCACGTCCATCTTCACCCGGCCGTCGATTCCCGGCTCGGGCCAGGGTCTGCCGCTGCAGTTCGTGATCACCACCGCCCAGTCCTACGAGCAGCTCAACGAGGTGGCCGACGAGATCATCGGCCGCGGCATGCAAAGCGGCATTTTCGGCTTTCTGCAGAAGTCGATCGAATTCGACCGGCCATTGACGCGCATCGTCATCGACCGCGAGCGGGTGGCTGACCTCGGGCTTTCCATGGCCGACGTCGGGCGCGAGATGTCGTCGCTGCTCGGCGGCGGTTTCATCAACCGCTTCAACATGCAGGGCCGATCCTACGAGGTCATTCCCCGGGTCGAGCGTGAGCTGCGCGCGGTGCGCGAACAGCTGGCGGAATACTACATCCGCGCCGACAACGGCGAACTGGTGCCGCTGGGCGGCGTGATTTCGTTCGAGCAGACCGTGGAGCCTTCGCAGCGCACCCAGCACAACCAGCTCAACTCGATGGCGCTCGAAGGCGTGATCGTCGGCGGGTCGTCCATGGGCGAGGCGATCGAATTTCTGGAACAGGCCGCCGAAGAGACCTTCCCACAGGGATTCAGCTTCGACTACAAGGGCGAATCCCGGCAGTTCAAGCAACAGGGGGGCGCCTTGCTGATCACTTTCTTCCTCTCGCTCCTGGTGATCTACCTGGTGCTCGCCGCGCAGTTCGAAAGCTGGCGCGACCCGTTCATCATCCTGATCTCGGTACCGCTGTCGATCGCCGGCGCGATGTCGTTCATCATGCTGGGTGCGGCCAGCATGAACATCTATACCCAGGTCGGGCTGATCACGCTGATCGGGGTGGTCTCCAAGAACGGTATCCTGATCGTGGAATTCGCCAACCAGCTCCAGATCGACAGGGAACTGAACCGGCGCGAGGCGGTGCTCGAGGCCGCGGCCATTCGGCTGCGCCCCATCCTGATGACCTCGGTGGCGCTGATCGTCGCCATGATTCCGCTGCTGACGGCCAGCGGCCCGGGTGCGGAAAGCCGCTTCGCCATCGGGCTGACGATCGCCACCGGCCTGGGCATCGGGACGGTGCTGACGGTGTTCGTGCTGCCGGCGTTTTATTGCCTGCTGGCGCGGGATCATGCGTCGCAGCGTGGCCAGCATGCCGGGGCGGAGGCTACGGCCTGAGGCCGGCCGGCCTTGACCTTGCCCCGGGGTGGAATCCCCGAGCCGGAACCGCCCACGCGGTCGCTCGCCTCAATCCGAATCCGCGGTGACACCGACTTCCATGGCAATCCGCTCGCCGTCCACCGAGTCGATCTCCTTGGGATCCGGAAGACGCACTCTGTCAGCTGCGATACTGGTATTGGCAGTTGGGTCGACCAGTGTGTCCCGTACCGCTGATGCGCGCGCGTTGGCGATGGCTTCGAGCTCGGCGTCCGTGACGGATTGTGCTGCGATGACCCGTTCGGCCAGGTGGTTGCGATAGGCCAGGGCGTCCAATCCCGTTCCGTCGGATGGCTCATCCTGTGTTTCAGTGAAACGGGCCCGGATCTCCTGCAGGTCAGCCTGCGGGTAATACGTGGTGAACATCTGCTCGAGAACACCCTGGTTGGACTCGGCTGTCAGGCTGGGGTCCGCGGCCTCGCGGCCCGCTTCAGCCAAGCGTCGCCGCAGGGTTTGGGTGGCTTTCTCACGTTGCAGGGCCGGGCCATCGAAGGTTCGGCTGAAGGGACCGGCGAGTTCCACGGCCAGAGCCGGACGCTGGTTGAGGGCCTCGCGAAGCTTGGCGACGCGCTCGCGCTGGGGAGGGAGCAGGTCGGCGCGGCCCTGCAGAAATTCAACTTGACCAAGGTCCTCCGAGTCGGCGCCGACGAGGCTTGCCAGAAAACTGAACGGTGCCTCGATCACAGACGTAATGGCGTTTCCCAGTGCTTGACGGATGACCTGGTTGAAGTCGAATTCCGGGTCGGCGACATTCCCTGTCACCGGGAGATCGAGATCGATCACGCCCTCACTGTCCTGTAGCAGGGCTATGGCCAGGTCAAGCGGCAGGTCCATGGCGTCGCTGGAGGCCATCTTTTCGCCGAGCTTCAGATCATGGAGCACCAGGTTGTTTTGTCCGTCAAGTTGCTTGTCCTTGACCGTGTAGTCGAGGTCGAGGTCCATGGTGCCCCCTGCGATCTTGCGGCCGGCGAAGTCCACGGTGTAAGGGGAGTATTCCGGGATCTGAAGGTTGCTGAAGCTCAGCTGCAGATTGGTCGCACGCGTGGGATGCCAGGCATCGACGGTGCCGTCGACGCGCGCCAGGCCGTACTCTGCGACCTGGCCTTCCAGCTTGATCCGTGCCGGCTCGGCCGAGGTGGAGCTCAAGGTCGATATTTGCCCGCCCAACGTGTGGATGCTCGTGGAGAAGGGCAGCGGCAGGGAGTAATCCGCAAACCGGAGGGCGCCGTCGGTCAGGTCAATCGCCTCAATGATGATACCGAACGGGGCTGCCTCCTCGTCCGTGCGTCCGGGGTCGCTGTAATCCTCGGCGTCGGCCGAGGGCCGCTGCGCGATGATCTGCCCGAAGTTGGTGGTCTGGTCCTCGTAGATGACTACCCGACCCGACAGACCGTCGATGAAGATGGGGTCGGTTTCAAGCTGCCTGTCCTTGAGGCGCAGACCAAGCCTTTCGGTGCGAAGGCTCTGCCACCCGATGAGTGGTTCGTCATCGGGACCGGCCCTGATGCTCAGTGCCTCAACCGCGGCGGAGCCCTGAAATGCAAAGGGCTGCTGAGCATCTGTCTGCATTTGGCCGCTCAGATCCAGTGTCCCGCCAACAAGCCGCACGTCCGCGAACTGCCGCAGGTAGGGTGCGGCCTGCACCAGTGACAGTTCATCGATGCGGGCGCTGCCCTCCAGGCCGGGGGTTGGTAGAAGTTGCAGCGTACCGTCGAAGGCGAGCATGCCGCCTCCCGACAGTTGCCCTTCCAGACGTAGCGGGGAGCGCGTGCCTTTCTGCAGTTCGAATTGCTTTACGGATAGCCCGACATCCTGCAGCTCCAGCGTTACCCGCTTCGGATGATCAGCGGTAGCCGCCGTCGCGTCCTGCAGGTTGTCAGCGAAGCGCAGCACACCGTCCTCGACGCGCAGATCGTTGATGCGCAACGCAGGCAGTGGCGCGGGTTCATCATCGGACCGGCCGTTGTCAGACTGCTCGGCGGCAAGCCGGGAGAGGCGGGTTTCCCCCGAGGCGAAGCGTTCTTCCTGAATGATCGGTTGGTCGAATCGGATGGTTTTAAAGGTCCAGGCTCTGTTGACCACGCTTGACCAGGCAAGATCGATGAACAACCGGTTCCAGCCGAGCAGCTGCCGGTTGTCGATATCGTCAAGTTCGACGCCGTCGATCCGGAGCGTCAGCGAGTAGGGGTTGGCCTGTATTGCCTCTATGCGGAGTTCCCGCCCAAGGTCTTCCTGAGCGGTGGTCACTGCGAGGTACTGGATGATCCAGGGCAAGCCAAAAAAGCCCAGCAAGGTGTACAGAACGATCAACACGAGTAGCCAGAACCGGATCCGGCGCGGTGAAGCCCATCGTGTTCGCAGATAGCCGCCAAACTGGCGGACTGAACCCTTGTGCATAAGACCACGACCATTGGCGTGAGCCGGTTTGCACAGTGTAGAGATGCCTGTGTCCAGCGTCACTTCCGCGTGCGCACCGCGCCTTGCACCGTATGCGCGGTGGCTGGCTTGCCGCGCCCGAAGCCGGTGACAAAGTGCCCTCGTGAATGCGCCACCCAGTCGCGGTCCGCGGCTCGTCGGCCGCCGCCTGGGTGTGACGGCGTTGCCCACTAGGTGCCCCTGTCGGCCCCGGCGGACGTGCTTCTGTCCTCGCCGCCTTCCTTTCGGTCGGGGGATCGAGTCTCACGACGTTCCGGGTTGCAGGCTTCGTGCCAGCGCAGCAGCATCTGGCGCGAGCCGACAGGGACTGCAAACGCTCATGTTCACGTGACGCTCCAGCACGCTACGTCAGGCGCGCAAAGTCGGCTGGAGATTTTCGGCGACATGTACGGCAAGCTGCCGCACGGCGCATGGGACGCATTGGCGACGAACTCCATGCAATGATGACGATGTGGTCGGGAACTGCAATCTGCATGAAAATCACTATGCTGACCCGGAAGCCATTTGGCAAGCAGTAGATGTGACGCTTCCCGGGCACCTGAATCCTCCCTTTCATCTGTCACTGTCAGACCGCTTCGGCTCAGGTTCCACGCGTTCAACCAAGGATGCGGAAACCTAATCCAGAAGCGATGTGAACTGCAGCGAGGCCAGGCGCGCGTACATGCCTCCCTCTTCCAGTAACTGGGCGTGCGATCCCTGGGCCACGATCCTTCCGGCATCGAGCACCACGATGCGGTCGGCCGCCTGCACTGTCGCCAGACGATGCGCGATGGTCAGCGTGGTTCGACCGCGGCTGATACGCTGCAGTGCCGCCTGGACCAGGCGCTCACTCTCGGCATCCAGGGCGCTGGTGGCCTCGTCTAGCAGCAGGATTGCCGGGTCCCGCAGGATCGCGCGTGCCAGCGCGATCCGGGCGCGCTGACCGCCGGAAAGCCGCACGCCGCGTTCCCCCAGGTGCGTATCCAGTCCCTCCGGCAGCGCGGCGATGAAGTCCATTGCGTAGGCCGCCTCGGCCGCCGCCCGGATGCCGGCTTCCGACGCTCCCGGCGCACCGTAGGCGATGTTCTCGCGGATGGTGGTCGCGAACAGGACCGGCTGCTGCGGCACCAGCGCGATGCGTTCCCGGAGGGCTGCCGTCTCCACAGCACGAATATCGACACCATCGACACGGATCGAACCGGCGTCGGGATCGTAGAAGCGCAGCAGCAACTGAAACAGGGTCGTCTTGCCGGCTCCGGAAGGTCCGACCAGAGCAACCGAGGCACCTGCGGGGATCTCCAGGTCGATTCCCTGCAGGGCCGGTGGCTTTGGGCGCGTCGGGTAGGCGAACCAGACACCCTCAAAGCGGATTGCCCCTGTGGACGGTTCGGGAAGGTGCGCCGGGTGCCTTGGCGCCGGTGGTCCGGAACGCGTCTGAAGCAGGGCCAGCAGACGCTCGGCCGCGCCGGCCGCGCGCAGCAGTTCGTTGGCGACCTCGCTGAGGGCGGCCACGGAGCCGGCGACCAGCACTGCGTAGAACAGGAACGCCGCAAGCTCGCCTGGCGTAATCCTGCCGTCCAGGACATCGTGTCCCCCGATCCAGAGCACGCCGGTGATCAGCATGAACATCAGGAAGATCACCGACGCCGCCAGCAGTCCCGTGACGGCGGCGCGACGGATGGCCGCACCGAAGGCCGCCTCCACGGCAGCGGCATAACGGACGCGCTCGGCCCGTTCCTGCACGTGGGACTGGACGGTCTGGATGGCGTACAGACTCTCGTCCACGCGCCCGCCCACGGCTGCGACCCGGTCCTGGGTCTCGCGCGAGAGGCGACGTACCCGGCGCCCCAGCGACCAGACCGGCAGCGCGACCACGGGCAGTCCCAGCAGCAGCCACGCCGTGAGCATGGGGCTGGTCAGGAGCATCAGGACGAGTCCGCCCCCGATCAGCAGGAGATTCCGCGCGGCGATGGCCAGCGTGCTGCCCACCACGACCTGGATCAGCGTGGTATCTGCAGTGAGTCGCGAGATCACCTCGCCGGTACGCGTACGCTCGAAAAAGCCGGGATCCATCTCGATGACATTGGCGAAGACCGCCCGCCGCAGATCGGCGACGACGCGCTCACCCAGCCAGGTGACGAGATAGATGCGCAGACCTGCCCCGGCCGCCATTACCGCAACCGCACCCAGCAGGGCCAGCAGGGCTCGATTCAGCGCGGCGGGATCCTGCTCGCTGAGCCCGGCATCCACCAGGAGACGGAGAACGAAACCGAACGCCAGGATGGCGCCGGCGCCGAGAAACAGCGCCAGAACGGCCAGCAGCAGGGTGCGCAGATAGGGCCTGACAAAACCCGCCAGGGGCAGGAGCACACGCAGGTCGTGGCCCGCCGGCCGTTGTGCCGGGCTGTCATCTCGACCGTTCATGGTTGTCCGTGGGACGGGCTGCAGTGTCTCCCATGCTGGCTCCGGCTCGGGGGCGACGGCATCCACGAGGCTGGGAGCGGGATACAAGTCGAGAAAGTGCGGTCGGGCTTCGGTGGCGGGCTGGTCAGGCGGATGCCGATACGTCGCGGCAATCCCATCCGTCTGGATGCGCACCAGCGCGTGGCCGCCCGGCAGGGGCCGCCACGGCTGGTGTCGTCGTCAGTAGGTCAGCATCGGTTCAAGCTTTCCGGCCTGTGCCACCCACTTGGTCACCTGGGCTTCCGACGGCGGCGAGCGAACGAGCTTTTTGGTCGCGTTGATTTCCAGCATGCGCCTGCTGAGGTTCACGGCGTTGCGCCGTCGAAGTTGCTTGACCGTGTTGCAGTTGGCCGCCTCCAGCAACTCGGAGTACTCCTCTCCAACGCCCGAGATGCGCATCAGGTCTGCCATGTTGACCCACTTGAGCAGGCGCACGGCACTGACGCCGCAGCGTTCGGCGATCACTTTCCTTCCTCGCGCCGAAGCACCCTGGGTCAGCAGATCTTTTGTGGTCTTGATCCCTGCCTGAGCCAGCTTTTGAGCCTGCGCCTTGCCGATGCCCTCGATTTCTTCGATCTTGTAGTTCATTTGCACATTCCCCTTTCAAGCACACGCTGTGCATTGCAGAGAATGTGATCAGAACGCGCATTTTGCAACCGTTTCCTCACTGGATCATAGGGGCCGGTCATCGGCGCTCTTCAGCCCCGGTTCCCGACTTTGCCCGGCGATGGGCGCCGCGGGGCACCGTGGAAACGCGGGGATCGAGTCTGGCGGCGTCAAGGAAACGCTGATTCATCGGCGTTTCCCTGCGGCACAGGGAAGTGCCACCAGAAGCGACCAACGCGGTGGTTGATTATGTAACAAGCTGCAAAGCTCAACACGGAGATGGGTTTCCTGATCGACAGCCCCGGGATCGTGCAGTCGCTGGCCCGCTCGCTCGGCGGGCGCGAAGCGAGCACGGTTCGCTCGAGTGGATTGAAACGCGGGCGTCGGGCGAGACCCTGACGCACACCACGGAACCGAACACCAGCGCCCTGGAGCGGGCGATGATTGGCGTCGTGAGCTGGCTGCCCATCGAGTGGATTCTGTAGACCTCGCCCGAACCCCGTTCCGCAGCCGGATCGCACGGCGCCACCGGCGTTGGACTACCGTGTCTCGCGTGGCTCAGGGTCCAGGTCCAGCGCGCTGCCCGGGATCTCCGGAGCGAGCGCCTCGGTCCGCCAGGACGCCGGTTCCCGCCCCAGGCGTCGCCCTTCCGCGGCAAGCGTCTTCATCACCTCTGGATCGAAGAGCCGCTGTGTCTGGGGTGGCAGCTCGAGGTCATGGGGAACGGCGAGATAGAAGAAATCCGCCTGCGTGTCCAGATCCTCCCCGAGCAGCTCGACTCCAAACTGCATGTGCCGAAGCGTCACGCGCATGGCATAGCTGGTCAGTACCTCGATACTCCGTCGCGCGCCGGGCACCCAGGACGACTTGACCAGCTCCGGATCCACGTCGAGAAAGCCGTTCACGATCATCCAGAAGCGGAGCTTCGGCATGGGGGCATCCGGGTTCCGCTCGCGGAACTCCTGGAACACCTGGACGATTTCCTCGCGATCCAGCCCCACGAACGCCCCCTGTGCGACGGCTCCGTCCGCATAGAGTACGCCGTCGATCTCCACCGGGGGGAAGGCGGCCGGGATGGCCGCCGAAGAGAGCATCATGCGGTGTATTTCGGTGGGGTCCTGCGTCTCCAGCGCACGGACCGCCTTCGGACCCACGTCCCAGATCCGGAACCGGCCGAGGTCCAGATCCGTGGATCCCAGCAGAAGCTTGCGATGCTCCGCGTGCGCTGCGGCAATACCGCGAACAGTCGCCAGATCCAGCTCGGAGGCGATGCGATCGGCCAGGGGCTGATTATCGAAGAACGAGGGTTGCCGCGGAAGGAAGAAGAGGAGGCCGCGCAGCGTCGCCAGCTGATCGCTGGCCTCGCGGTACAGCTGGTCGATGCGTCGAATGGAATCATCCGTGCCCAGAAGACTGAATGGCGCGATCAATGCCCCGGTGCTCACCCCCGTGACCAGATCGAATTCCGGGCGCCGAAAGGCCGGATCCTCCACCTCCGACCACCCCTGCAGCACTCCAACACCGAAGGCGCCGAACTGCCCTCCGCTGGAGAGCATCAGAATCTCATAGGTGAACGGTTCGCCCGCCTGGCCCCGCTCCGCCTGTTCGGCATGGCGGTACTCCAGTCGCCGCAACAGCCGCGCGGCAATTGCCTCCCTCTGCGCAAGCGCTTGCTCCTCGTGCCCCGCCAGCCGCTCCGCGAACGCCTGTTGGGACATCGCGCGCGGTGGCGCGCTGCCGCAACCGACGACCGCCAACCCTGCCAGGAAGAGCGCCAGGACAAGAACGGTACGCTTTGCCAACGGCATCCTCGAACTCCCTTGCCGCGACCACGCCCGGGGCAGGGGCCCTGAGTGGAACCGCCCATTCGATCCCCCGGGACTCTCTGCCGGCATTGTCGCGAACGGCTGCTGATGCGCGCGATCGGACACCCCCGCGTCGCGGGCCTCACATGCCCGAACGTGTGTGCACCGGGTCAGCATAAATGGCTCTCGTGTTCGACACCAACGGCTCCCTGTGCCTCTCGGCACTTCCGCTCGACCGGCCGATCATTGGACCCGATATCATGGAGGGCGGACATTGCCGCGGTTACTGCGCGGCTTGCAAACGAGGAAACTCCGCCGGCAATCGGAGTCAAACCAGGCGCAGCTCGACGCGCGACCATCACAGACGGTGGGGGATTGCCACCCCTCTCCTGGCCCGATGCGGAACCTATTATGATCCTCTGTCTCCGGTCAGCATTGGAAGTCTGCGCAAGGCGTCGGCCTGGCCCTGATCCGCGAAAAATGGCCCAACGGGAGGCGTGGACGTGATCAAGATGTACTCGAGAAGGATGCTGCTGCCCTTCGTCGGCGTGGCGCAGATCGCCGAGATGGGCAAGGCGCGGGCCCTGAGCATGGACGGCGACTACTGGTCGATTCAATACATGCTGCCCGCATACCTGTGGGAGCGGGCCGGCCAGCGAGGGGTGGATCCCGGGTCAACCTACACCCGAATCGTCGGTTACAACTATGCCGCGGTCGCCACCGCCCGACAGGGTCAGCTCGAAAGCCATCCGGTGCATCCCGCCCTGGATGCCGACGAAGTGCGCTCCGACGTCAACCGGCTGTTCGAAGCGATCTCTGCTGCGCGGCTGCCTTTCGAGGCGGCGGACCGCTACGAGTACTGGCTTCTGGATTCCCTGGACGAGAAGCCGCTTGCACTGCTGTACACCGGCGTGGCCGAGCAGGAAATGGCAATGACGCCCCCGCGGCCTGAATGGCAGGCCATGCCGGCCTCGGAGCTCAAGATCGAGCCCCCGGAACCCCCTCAGGACGTCTACGTGCCTCCGGTCAACTATCGCCTGGAGAGAATGGTCGCGGAGCGCGCCGGGTCGAAACCGCAGGCGGGCTGGTTCGATCGCGCGGAACCGGACCGCGGCGACTTCCCGCCTTGCCTGATTCGGGAAGACTGGGAAGACGAGCGCGAACAGGTGCTTTGCGACCGCTACCTGCGCAGGCTTGCGCCGCGACTCTTGATGATCCAGGGCCTGCCGGAGCCCTTGCGGAATCAGCTGGAACAATCTGCCTGCGAGCACGTATTCGACGTCGAGCGGTTCCATGCCCTGTATCCGGAAGTGGTTGACGAGCGTCTGCTGACGTCCGCACGCGTCCAGGCCCGGATGCGTCGGGCCAATTCGTAGGACAGGCAGGCCGACGGGCGGAGGGCGGAACGACCGAAGCAACGGGGCCGGGGCGCGCCATGGGTTGGCTGGAAATTGCCTGCCGAAAGCCGTAGTGTCGCGGACTGCCGCCGCATCAGATCGCACCCGAGGCGAGCGGAACCAGCCCGGCGGCCTGCGGGGCCTGATCTGGTTTGTCGCTTCGGAAAGGTTGGCTGGGCAGGGCAGCGGCGTTCCGGACGTGATCGACGGACAAGAAGAACCACCATCATTGGAGGAGCGATGCGACCCGCCCATTTACTGCAAGTGCTCGATCGCGAATTCGCGAGCACCCGCGAGGGCCACCACACGCCGGTGATGCTCTGGGGGCCGCCGGGCGTGGGAAAATCCCAGATGATCGCGGCAGTGGCCGATCGCCATCAGGTGCCGCTGATCGACATCCGGCTCTCGCAGATGGAGCCGTCCGACCTGCGCGGCATCCCGTTCAAGAGCGGTGACATGGTGGAGTGGGCGGTGCCGTCGATGCTGCCCGACGCGGATCGGCAGGGACCTGCGGGGGTGCTGTTCCTGGACGAGATCACCTCCGCCGCCCCGAGCGTGTCCGCCGCCGCCTATCAGCTGATTCTCGACCGCCGTCTCGGCGCCTACGAGGTCCCGGAGGGCTGGGCGATCTTTGCCGCCGGAAACCGTCAGGGCGATCGGGGGGTCACCTACACCATGCCCGCCCCGCTGGCCAACCGTTTCTCGCATTTCGAGGTCGAGCTCAACGTCGACGACTGGGCGGCCTGGGCATACGCGCGCGGCATCGACGACCGCATCATCGCCTTCATCCGCTTCCGGCCCGACCTCCTGTTCGACTTCGATCCCGCCCACAACCCGGTGGCCTTCCCGTCACCGCGGTCCTGGGAATTCGCGCACCGGGCCCTGCGGAAGTTCGAGGCGCACCCGGACCTGCTCAGCGGCAGTCTGCAGGCCTGCGTCGGGCCAGCGGCGGGCATCGAGTTGAACGCCTTCATTGCCCACCTCGACCAGATGCCCGACCTGGACGCGATCGTCCGCGGCGATCCGGTCGCGCCGCCGCAGGAGATCGATCTTCAGTACGCGGTCGCAGCGGCACTGGTGGGGCGCGCGATTCGCGCCCGGGGCACCCCCGAGGCACTGACGATCCAGGGCCGGATCCTGAACTACGCCGGAACCTTCCCGCAGCGCGAGATGGGCATCATGATGGTGACCGACATGCACCGAGCCCTGGGTGACGAGTTGTTCTCGGTTCCGGAGTTTGCGGACTGGTCCCAGCAGGTGGCCGATCTGATGCTCTACAAGGGCTGACGGGCAGGGGCGCGGTCGTGGCGGAGCTGGACGTCGAGAACAAGCTCGCGGCCGCCCGCACGCGCCTGATCATGGACAAGCCCTTCCTCGGAGCCCTGGTCCTGCGCCTCCCCCTCCAGCCGGCGCGGTCCGACTGGTGCCGAACGACGACCAGCGATGCCCGCACGCTCTATTACAACGCCGAGTACGTAGAGCAGCTGTCCCTTGCGGAAACCGAGTTCGTGCTGGCGCAGCAGGCGTTGCACTGCGCGCTGCTGCACTTTGCACGGCGGGGACACCGGATCCGGAACCGGTGGGATCTGGCCTGCGATTTCGCGGTCAATCCGATCCTGATCCATGACGGCCTCACGGCACCTCCCGATACCCTCTACAGCGCGGAATTCGAGGGCATGACCGCGGAGGAGATCTACCCGCTTCTGCAAGACGACGAGACCGAGCCCAGCCCCGACGAGAATCTCGAAGACACGCCCGGCGAGCGACAGCGCGGACCGGACGACCCGACGCCGGCACGGGAAGAGCAGCGTCCCGACGGCGAGGACAAGGACAGGGACGAAGACAGGGACGAAGGGGAGGACACGGGCACGGACAGAGACGGGGACGAAGACAGGGACAGGGGCGAATCGAGAGGGCCAGAGTCCGGGACCGAAGAGCAGGCGCAGCCCCGCGAGCGTGAGGATGGGTACCCTCAGGGCGCCCACGAGCCACCGCCGCTCAGTGCCCAGGAACGCGAGACACTGGAGGTGCAGTGGAAACAGCGACTGGCCGGGGCCGCTCAGCAGGCGATGCAGGCGGGCAAGCTCAGCCGCGATCTCGCCCGCCTGGTGGACTATGTGCTGGCGCCCAAGCTGCCCTGGCGCATGCTGCTCGCCCATTACATGACCGCGCAGGCCCGTGACGACTACAGCTACATGCGGCCCTCCTCACGGCGTGGCGAGCCCGCCATCCTCCCCAGTCTGCGCAGCCAGCAGGTGGACGTGGTGATCGCGCTGGACACCAGCGGTTCCATCTCCAGGGAGGAGATGCTGGAGTTTCTATCGGAGATCGATGCGATCAAGGGCCAGATCCGTGCGCGGGTGGTACTGCAGGCCTGTGACGCGCGCCTGAATCCGGACGGCCCCTGGATCTTCGAGGCCTGGGAGCGCCTGGTGATGCCGGAGTCCTTCAAGGGAGGCGGCGGAACCGACTTCCGGCCCGTGTTCGAATGGGCCGGCACCCTCGATCGCGAACCGGACCTGCTGGTCTACTTCACCGATGCGGTGGGGCGGTTCCCCGCCGTGCCGCCGCACTATCCGGTGATCTGGCTGGTGAAGGGCAAGGCGACGGTACCCTGGGGCCAGCGCATCCAGCTGAACTGACGCCGATGCCCATCAAAATGAAGCAATCCAGGGCCGCGTGGAAAAAGGCCCCTGTAGCGACTAGCCTTGAGGAGCACTGACCCCGCCCCGCGATCTCTCCGGTATTCGGGAACGGCCTGCGGTCGAAACGGGGGGAGGGGAGTTGAGGACTGGCCAGTAGGCCAGCTGCAGCAGCAGCGATCCGGCGGGCGAAGGCCGCTGCGGGTGGGAGGAGGCCTTCCACGCTGTTCGGGAAAGGCAGGACCTTTGCGGTTATCAGGGCGTTATCTGGCAAACGAAGATCGATGGAGATATCGATGAGGCTAATCAAGTCCGCCATGTATGTTGCTTTGGCTCTTCTGGTTTCTCATGCGGCAGCGCTTGCCAGTCCGCCAGACGACTCGAGGGCGCTCGAGGGTGTCGAAACCGGTCGGGTCATCTTCGACCTCAATAACGACAGCCCGGAGGCGCTGGCCCTGTATCTGCAGGTCATCCAGGAAACCTACGAGGACCTGCGCGACCAGGGGGTGGAACCCGATATCATTCTTGCATTCAGGGGGCAGGCCGTCACGATGGTCTCGCGGGACCGGGAACGCTTCGAGCTCACGGAATTCGACCATCTCGATCGCATCGAGGCCCTGGTCGGCGAATTCCGGGACCAGGGCATTCGGATGGAGTCATGCGGGGTGGCCACACGGCTGTTCGGCGTGGATCATGGAGACCTGCTGCCGGGAATCACGCCTGTCCGGAATACCTTTGTATCGCTGACCGGCTACCAGGCCCAGGGATACGCGGTGATCCCGATCTACTGACCGGCACCCAGCCTGACGGGTATCGACGAGCCCGCTGCCGTCGCATGCGCAAGGTCCACGGGCGCTCGCGCGGTGCCGGCGGCGACGTTGATTTTTTTTCGAGTCATAAGGAGAGAGTCATGACAATTAATGCCGAGCTGGTTCCGATCATTTCCCTGGTTGCGGGCATCGCGATTCTGATCGTGCCGAGGCTGCTCAACTACATCGTCGCCATTTACCTGATCGTGATCGGCGTGGTCGGGCTATTCAACCTGTAGCGGATCACGCGCTCCGGTCCCTGCGAGCGGCCATCGAAAAGGACCCGCCACGCGGCCGTGACGTGTCCGCGCCCATCTGCAGGGCGTGCGATCACCCGAACCGGCGTCGGAAGGACCGGACAACCTGCGCGAGATCCTCGGGAAGCAACGCCTCGACCGGTTCCCTGATGCGGTCGGGCACGCCTCCGTGAAAGGCTTCCGCAATCCCGCCGGCGATGCAGGCCATGGTGTCGCTGTCGCCGCCAAGGGATACGGCGTTCCGGATCGCGTCTTCGACGGAGTCGGACTCGAGGAAGGCGATGATCGCCTCGGGCACGGAGCCCTGGCAGGAGACATCGAAGCCGTAGTCAGGGCGGATCTCGTCGACGCTGCGCTCCAGGTCGTAGTCGAACCCGCGCACCAGTCGGTCGCGGATCGCGGGCTTGCCGTGCCCGGTGCGCGCGAGGAATACCGCAAGCGCCGTGGCCTGGGCGCCGCGAATCCCCTCGGGATGGTCGTGCGTGATCGCGGCCGACAGGCGCGCCTGTTCGAGCACCTCCTCTTCGGAACCGAAGGCGAGGCCAACCGGGCTCACCCGCATCGCCGAGCCGTTGCCCCAGCTGCCGTAGGGTCCGGCGCCGTCGATGTGCAGCCAGCGCCGGAAGGAACCGCCGTACCCCGCATCGGGGTAGCGGCGGCCGAACTCGCGCACGGCGTCGGCGTAGGGCCGTCCCGACAGGATCGCGTCGGCGACGGCCACCGTCAGCACGGTATCGTCCGTGAAGCGCGAACCGCGCCGGAACAGGGGGAAGGCCTTGGTCTTGATCGGGCTGGCCTCGTAGACGGAACCCACGATGTCACCGGCAATCGCGCCGAGCACTTCCATCTCCTTTCTGCGGGAAACCCGCGGACAGGATAACCCGGCGGGCAGGAATGGGAACGCCTAGTAGGCGTAGGGTGGGCCAAGCGCAGCGGGCCCACCATCCTGGCCGTGGTGCTCTGTGGTGGGCACACTTCGTTTTGCCCCCCCTACGCTGCTTCGAGGGCGTCGAAAGGCCATGTAGGTCAG
>NZ_JAWLHP010000008.1:24298-38789 GCF_041690275.1 Thioalkalivibrio sp. | reverse complement strand
GCTCTGTGGTGGGCACACTTCGTTTTGCCCCCCCTACGCTGCTTCGAGGGCGTCGAAAGGCCATGTAGGTCAGCGCGAGGATCGTCCGGAGCACCCCCGCTTCGCGAGAAAGGACCGGACCAGGTCGGCCAGCACGGGTTGGCCCGGCTCCGCGAATTCGTAGCGAGCGCGCACGACCGGCTTGTCGATGTCGATCAGCATCGCCAGGTCGCAGGGTGTGGCGGCGACCACCATATCGGCCGATGTCGCGTTGATGGTCGCGCGCAGGGCCTGCAGCTGCGACGCGTGGTAGCCGACCGCCGGCAGCACCGGTCCGATGTGCGGATAGCGCGCATAGACCGCAGCGACCTCGCCGGCGGCCACCGGTCGGGGGTCCACGATGGTCGCCCCCGCCCCCCTGGCGGCGACCAACCCCGCGCCGTGGGGCATGCCGCCGTGGGTCAGCGTCGGACCGTCCTCCACGACCACAACCCGCTTGCCGGCCACCCGGTCGCGACCATCCAGGCGCACCGGCGATGCGCCACGGACGATCTGCGCGCGCGCGTTGGCGTTGCGCACGGACTCCGTCACCGCCTCGATGCTGCTCTCGGAGGCGGCGTCGCACTTCGCGACCAGCACGATGTCGGCCATGCGCAACACGGTTTCTCCGGGGTGGTGGGTCGTCTCCTGTCCGGGCCGCAGCGGGTCCACCAGCACGATGTGCAGATCGGGCCGTACAAACGGGAAGTCGTTGTTGCCTCCGTCCCAGAGGATCACGTCGCATTCCGCGGCGGCGGCCGGGACGATCCGCAGGTAGTCGACTCCGGCGTAGACCACGTTCCCGAGGGCGAGGTGAGGCTCGTATTCCTCCCTCTCCTCGACGGTACAGCCGGCGGCGTCCAGATCGGCCCGGTCGGCAAAGCGCTGCACCGCCTGCCGCTCGAGGTCGCCATACGGCATCGGGTGACGGATCACTGCGGCCCGGAGACCCTGTTCCTTCAGCAGCCCGGACAGCCAGCGCGTCACCTGCGACTTGCCGCAGCCGGTGCGCACCGCACTGGTCGCGATCGCGGGGACGCCCGCATCGAGCATTGTCCGGTTCGGACCGAGCAGCAGGAAGTCGGCGCCAGTCGCGAGGGCGATCGACCCCTGGTGCATCACGTGCTCGTGGCCGACGTCGCTGTACGCGAACACCACCTGGTCGATCCGCTCAGCGCGGCAGAGATCCTCCAGCTCGTCCTCGGGCAGGATCGGGATCCCCTCCGGATAGTGCGGCCCGGCGAGGGCGGAAGGATACGGCCGACCCGCGATCTCCGGAATCTGCGTCGCGGTGAACGCGACGACCTCGGTGTCCGGGTCATCGCGGTAGACCATGTTGAAATTGTGAAAGTCGCGACCGGCCGCCCCCATGATGAGGACGCGGGTCCGCGTGCCAGGTCGCCGCATCAGTTCCTCCTGCATTCCGGATCGGTCCGCTTCATTCCGACCGCCGTTGTGCTGGTGACGGCATGGACGATGGTGCCACCATCATGGACCCGGCCCGCGGCCTGTCGCCAGCATCCGCGCCGGTCAACGCCTCACGGGCAGAACCTGGATCAGGCCCGCCACCGCGATCAGGGTCCCGCCAAAGGCGGCGGCGTAGGCGAGCAGGGACAGCACGAGGCCGGGCTCGATCGCGCGGCTGACCTGCGCCAGCAGCCCTGCGAGGCCCAGCAGCATGGTGGCGAGACCGATCAGCAGCAGGCGCACGCCGGCGACCCTGTCACCGATAGAGCCAGCAGGCCGTCATGTGACCCGTCCGGGGTTCGAAGTCCGGCGGATCCTGGCGGTCGCAGGTACCCGCGATCATCCGGTTGCAGCGCGGATGAAAGCGGCAGCCGTCCGGCGGCTTCAGCAGGCTTGGCGGTTCACCCGGGGGCACCTCGCGCTGGTGGCGCGCATTGTCCGGATCGGGATCGGAGATGGCCGCGAGCAGGGCCTGGGTGTAGGGGTGCTGCGGGTGGTTCAGGAGTTCGTTCACCTCCGCCTGCTCCACGATCCGGCCGGCGTACATCACGAAGATCCGCTCCGCGAAGTGCCGTACGGTAGAGAGATCGTGGGTGATGAAGGCCAGCGTCAGGCCGTGCTCTCTCTGAATGCTCCGGAGGAGCTGCAGGATCTCCACGCGCACCGAGGCATCCAGCATGGACACCGGCTCGTCGGCGATGATCAGCTTCGGGCGCAGGATCAGCGCGCGCGCGATCACGACCCGCTGCTGCTGCCCGCCGCTGAGCATGTGGGGGAACTTGGACAGGAAATCCGCCGCCGGCGACAGCCGGACCTCCTCGAGTGCCTCCTGCGCCCGCTGCTCGCGCTCCGCCCGGTTGCGCACGCCATGCACGATCAGGGGTTCGTGGAGGATGCGCCGCACGTCCATGAAGGGCGGCAGTGCGCCATAGGGGTCCTGCTGCACGAAGCCGACCCGGGCGAGATAGGCCTTGCGTTCCGCGCTGTTCAGCATTCCGAGGGGGCGGCCCTCGAAGACCACCTCGCCGCGGGTCGGCTGGTGCAGGCCGAGCAGCGTGCGGGCCAGCGAGCTCTTGCCGCAGCCGCTCTCGCCGACGAAGGCCACCGACTCGCCGGCCTGCAGGTCGAAGTTCACGCCGTCCACGGCGCGCACCGAACCCACCCGCAGGAAACCCCACTGGCGCAGCTCGAACCAGGTGTGCAGATCGCGGGCGGAGAGCACCGGCCCGGCCGCGGAGCCCCGCATATCCCTGGCCGGCGCGTTCATGTGCCCGACTCCTGCGCATGCAGCCAGCAGCGCACGGTTCGGCGCTCGCCGATGCGGAAGGTCTCCGGATCACGGTCGCAGCGATCGAAGCGGGACGGGCAGCGCTCGGCGAACCGGCAGCCCCCGGGGGGATCCAGGAGGTTCGGGGGCTGGCCGGGTATGTGGACCGGTGTCTCCTCCTGGTGCAGGCGCGGCACGCTGGCCATCAGCAACTTCGAATAGGGATGGGCCGGGTCCCGGAAGAAGTCCCTCGCGTCCGAAAATTCCACCAGCTGCCCCGCGTACATCAGCGCGACCCGCTCCGCGATCTCGCTGGAGGTCGAGACGTCGTGGGTGATCAGGATGAAGCTGGTCCCGAGTTCCTGCTTGATGCGCTTCAGCGCGTTCATGATGCTGGCCTGGGTGAGCACGTCGAGCGCGGAGGTGGGCTCGTCCATGATCACCAGGTCCGGTTCGGTGACCAGGGCCATCGCGAGCACCGCGCGCTGGCGCATTCCGCCCGAGAGTTCGAAGGGGTAGCGTTGCAGGAAGTCGGCGGAGATGCCGACCATCCCGAAGACCTCGGCGGTTCGCGCGCGCGCCCGCCGCGCGGACCAGCCCCGATGCACCCGCAAGGGTTCCGCCACCTGCTCCCCCACCCGGATCACCGGGTTCAGCGCGTTCATGGCCGCCTGCATCACCATCGAGAGCCGCACCCATCGCACCTCGCGCCGGAACCGCTCTTCCGGGTAACCCATCGTCTCGACGCCATCCACCAGTACCCGGCCGGAGAAGTGCTGCACGTTGCGCGGCAGCAGGCGCATCAGCGCCTTCGCGAGTGTGCTCTTGCCGCAGCCGGACTCGCCGAGCACCACCAGCGCCTCGTTGCGCCGGACATCGAGGCTCACCCCGTCCAGGGCCCGGACCACGCCGCTCCCGCTGCGGTAGTGCAGCCGCAGGTCCTCGACGCGCAGCAGGGGTTCGCCGGCCATCGTCTACATCGTCCTCAGGCGGGGGTTGAAGATGCGGTCGAGCGCGAACCCCAGCATCGCGAAGCCGAGGCCGGTCAGCATCAGCAGGGCCGCCGGTGACAGCACCCAGTAGTAGAAACCGTGGTACAGCGCGCTCTGGGTCTGCGCGTCGTTCATCACCTTGCCCCAGGTCGGCAGCACCGGGTCGCCGAGCCCGAGCAGCGCGAGCGAGGCCTCCAGGAAGACGAAGGTGGGAATCAGGGTGACGAAGGTCGGAATCAGCACCGGCAGGATCCGCGGGATCATGTAGCGCAGGATGATGCGGGCGTTGCCGGCCCCATAGGCCCTCGCGGCCTCGATGTAGGGCGATTCCCGGATCGGGAGCAGCATCGCGCGGTACATCTTGATCCCCGCGCTGAAGATGCCGAGCGCGATCACCACGCCAAGCATCACCCAGATGCTGGTGGAGTACAGCGTGCCGACCATCACCAGGATGGGCAGCATCGGCAGGATGATGTTGACCTCGGTGAGCCGCTGGATCAGCGCGTCGACCCAGCCCCCGTACCAGACCCCGGCGGCCGCGATCACCAGGGTCGTCACCGTGGTGCCGACCGCCGCAATCAGGCCGAAGGCCAGCGCCACCGGGATCCCCCAGAGCAGGGCCACCATCAGGTCGCGGCGCTGATGGTCGGTGCCGGCAAGCCCGTGGACCCTCCCGTACACAACGAGGTCCGCGCCGATCCGCGCGTCCTCCTCGAAGGTGATCGCGTCCAGCACGAGCCGGTAGCGCCCGTCCAGGACCTCCGGCGGTCCGTCGTCCCCCGGCGCTGCAAACAGCCCGACATGGGGCACGCGCCCCAGCCGGCGTTCCAGTTCCCAGTCCTGCGAGATGGACACGCGCTCCTCGCGGGCGGGGCGGCGGCCCCCGAGGTTCAGTTGCCGACCGTCCGGAGTCTCCCAGGTCAGCCGCACGAAGGGCTCGCGCTCCGCGTGGCTCGAGGTCAGAAAGAGGTTGAGCTCGCTGGGGAAGCCGCCGTAGTCGAAGTCGAATTCCAGCGGAATCCGTAGCCGCTTGCCTCCGACGAAGGGTTCCTCCGTGATCGGCGCATCGTCGCTGGAGACGATGATGGTCTGCGGCAGGTTGTTGCCGGCGATCCGGTCGACCCAGGCCGGGCGTGCATTCACCGGGTGCATGCGCCAGGTTTCGCCGCCGCGCCACAGTTCCAGCGCCTGACCGTAGGGAATGGTCACCACGGTGAAGACGGCCGTGCCGACCAGGGCGAGGATGATCGCGAGACCCACCAGCGCGGACGGGTACCGGCCGATCCGGCGCAGGCCCTCGAGCAGCGGTCTCATGCGCGACCTCCCGGTTGCGTGCGTCGTGTCCGCATCAGCCGGTCCCCACGCGCACGCGCGGATCGAGCAGCGCGTAGAGGATGTCGAGCAGGAAGACCGTGACCGCCAGCAGGTAGGCGAAGATCACCACCGTGCCGATGATCACCGGCGTGTCCCGGTGTCCGATGGCCTGGAACAGCAGGGTGCCCAGCCCCGGCCAGTTGAAGACCTGTTCAAGGATGATCGCACCACTCCAGAGACCGATCAGCATCAGCGCGAAACTGGTGATGATCGGTGAAAGTGTCGGGCGCAGCACGTAGCGGCGCTCGATCAGGCGCGACGGCAGGCCCTTGGCCCGGGCCATCTCGACGTAGTCCTCGCTCGAGTGGATGAGGAAGAAGGTCCGCCAGGAGTAGATCGAGATGAAGATCGTCGAGATGAACATCGCGGTGACCGGCAGCAGCATGTGCCGGAGCAGGCTGGCCGCGTAGGCAAGCGTGCCCTCCGGTGGTGGCACGTCCACCATGCCGCCGGCCGGCAGTATCGGGATCACGAAGGCGAACAGCAGGATCAGGAAGATCCCGTAGAACCATCCGGGTGCGGCCGAACTCGGGGCCAGCGCGATGACGCTGCGGTCGAGCGCGCTGCCGTAGCGCCGCGACAGCCCCAGCGCGATGAAGACCGAGGCGAAGAAGACCAGCAGGTTCGCGGTGCCGAACAGCAGCAGCGTGGCCGGCAGGCGCTCCACGATGATCCAGTAAACCTCACGGGCACCCCGGTCACTGTGCATGTGCTCGGACCGTCCCAGGTCCAGCCGGATTGCCTGCTGCAGGTAGTCCACGCTGCGCACGATGAAGGGCTGGTCCAGGCGCAGGCGCTCCACCTCGAGCTGCACCTGCCGCTGGATCAGCTCGTTGCGCTCCTGCGGGCTGAGGTCGAAGAAGGCGGGGTCCGCGCGCACCTGCTCCGCGATGGTGCTCTGGATCTGCACCATCCGCAGCTCGTCCACCTGGCCACCCATGTTGGCGATCAGGATGGTCAGGTAGACCCCGACCAGTACGGTCAGGAACAGTGCGGCCAGGCGCTTCGCGGTGAAGACGCTCAGACGGCGCAGATCACGCAGGAAGCCGCGTGCGGGGGCCGTGATGGCGCCGTCGCGGGCGGTCACCCGCCGTCTCCCGATGGCCCGGGCGTCTCGGCTGCCGGCACGGTCGCGAAGACCTGCGAGGCGAAGGAGGGGAGGGCGACCAGCCGCGAGATCACCGCGATCTCGAGGCTGTTCGCGCCGCTGCCGAGCGCCTCCAGGTCCTCCGGTTCGAGGCGCAGTCGCCAGGTCGCGTTTCCGGGGGCTGCCAGGGTGCCCTTGCGCGCCAGGCTGCCGCTACCGTCGAACAGCAGGTACTGCACGCTCTCGATCGCGTCCTCCGGGTACGGCTCGCCCTGGAAGGTCACGCGCAGCGTGAACTCGGCGGGTTGGCCGGAGGTGACCACCATCGGCCCGTCCAGCTCCACCTCGGGGATCGCCGGCTCGGTGAAACGCAGCCACTTGTCGGCCGGGTCCGGGAAGCCCTCGAAGCGGCGCAGGACGAGGGCCCGCTCGAGCGGATGCACAGAGTGCAGGTAGAACGGTCCGTCCCCGACCCAGTAGTGTCCGCGCTGGTCGCGCCATTCGGCGAGCGCGCGGAAGCGACGGGTGGGCTCGCCCGGTTCGATGAAGTCCGCGAGGGTCTCCCGGAACGGCAGGAAATCGTCGGCGAGGGCGGCGTCGCGATGCCGGTCCAGGATTGCCAGGCTCGGGCCGGCGACCAGGCTCATCCAGGTCACTCCCATCCGGTCCGCCTTGTTCGAGGAGAAGGCGAGGTCGCCGGCTGCCTCGGCGCGTACGCCGAGGGCCAGGGTATGCCACGGAGAGACCGACGGGGTGCGGGCGGCCACGATGGTCTCCGCGTCGGGATAGATCTGGTCGCTGTAGATCTCGATGACAAGGGGATCCCGGGAGACAATGCGCCAGCCGCGAAAGTGGCGCTGGAAGACCTCGAAGGTTGGTGCGTGGCTGGCGTCGAACAGCGGGCTGTCTTCGTCACCGCGCTCGAAGGTCAGGATCCACGGCAGCACCATGTCCGCCAGGGAGAGCGGCGAGCCGTCGTGCCAGTGGCGGTCCAGGTATCCCGCCTCGTAGTGTACGCGCGTCCGGGTCCTGGCGGTGATCCCCTCGGGATGGCGTTCACCGACGGTGACGAAGCGCCCGGCCTCGACATCCCAGTCGATCCAGGCGTCCGGGGGAACCTCGACTTCGGGGACGGTCTCGAGGGTGAGCCAGTCGTGACTGCGGATCACCGGCACCCCTTCCTGCACCGTGACCTCCGCGCGCTCGATGCGCTGCGGCCAGTAGAGGCCGGTAAACGGATCCGGCACCAGCTCGACGTCCGCGAGCGCGCGGATCATCATGGTGTCGAAGATCCAGTTGCTGCCGGCGACCGGGTTCCACGGCTCCGTGAGCAGGCTCGGCACCGCGAAGACGACGGAGCCGCCAATGCGGTCCCGGAAGCGGATGGTGTAGGGCCAAAGCCGCGAGCCGGAGATCCCGCCCGCCAGATCGGCGGCAAGTTCGACCTCGCGGGAATGGGGGAACACGTTGAGCTGATCGACGACCCAGATGCGGACCGAATCGGCCATGGCCAGTTCCAGCGCGCGCGTCATCAGTGACTGGCGTTCCTCCCAGTCCTCATAGTCCCTGCGCTGCAGCCGGTCGGCGATGTCGTCGAATTCGGGATCGGGCGTGTAGATCTGCCAGAGCGGCTCCGGACGTCCGCGCGGCGTGTAGTAATAACTGAAGTTTTCGGCCAGATCGCGGTTGATCACCGTGGAGACCCAGCCGCCGGTGTAGAGATGCCACTGGCCGGCGTTCGGGTCGCCCGCGATCCAGATGCGCGAGGCCTCTTCAGCCGTGCGATACAGTCGCTCGACCTCGAAGCCGAGGTCCTCCATCAGGTTCGCGACATAGTCGCCCACCCGCTTGCGCGCGTCCTCGGTGCGGATCAGCACGCTGACCCGCACCGGCTCGCCCTGGTAACGCCACTCGCCGTCCTCGCGGCTGGCGCCGAGCTGTTCCATCTCCCGTCCGATCACGCGGGCCGCGCGCTCCGGGTCATGCTGGTAGCGCAGTTCCAGCGCCCGGGCGACATCGGCGAGCCGCGCGTAGTCCGGGAACACGGTATTCAGGGGCAGATAGCGCGGCACCGCCAGCCCGCCGTAGAGCTCCTCCGCCACGTAGCGGCGGTTGATCAGCCAGTTCAGTGCCTCCCGGATCGCGCTGACATGGAAGGGATTGAGTTCGCCGGTAGCCAGATGGGGGCCGGCGGGATTCACAGTCAGTTCCATCGAGGAGCCGTAGGCGAGGGCGTAGGTCGCGCGCTCGGAATCGCGCAGCCGCTGGAATACCGTGGTGTTGCTCACCCCCTGCCCGAAGAGATGATGGGTACCGCTCTCGATCAGTCCGGTCACCTTGCCGACATCGGATTCCTGCGTGAACACGATCTGATCGACCAGTGCCCCGGTCCGTTCGGCGGGATCGCCGATGGTGCCCCGGTCGTCGATCCGGCCGGAGGGCTGTTCCGGGGCCGTGTTCTCGGGCCAAAGGAAGATGATGCCGAGGATACCCGTCAGGAGAAGAGCGGTGACAACGAGTCCGGTCTTGCTGGTCATCTCGGGGAGGGAACCCCTGTGGCGGGCGTGTCGGAGACACGATAGGCAAACGGTGCATGCCGTGACAAGGTGTGCCCGGATGGCCGGTGCGGAGAATGGTGGCCCGTGCCCACGCGATCGCGAGGCAGGGGCGGCCGCCCGGGTCGGGTATCCAGGATGGATTCCTTATGGGTCGCCAAGACGCTGCGCTCCTCGCGATGACGTTGCCGGCGTGTCCTTGGAGAGGCCGGCCGGTGCATGGTTCCGGGGGTGTTCCTCAGCCCGCGGCCAGTTCCTTCTCGAGTTTCGCCCAGGTATCGCGCAGGGTCACGGCACGGTTGAACACGGGCCCACCGGGGCGGCTGTCGCGATCGGGAACGAAATAGCCCAGCCGCTCGAACTGGAAGAAGTCCCCCGCCGCGGCTTCGGCCAGCGCGGGTTCGACGCGGACACCGTCGAGGATCTGCAGCGAGTCCGGGTTCAGGTGTTCGATGAAATCCCGTTCCCGATCGCCGGCCGGGTGAGGCACGTTGAACAGCCGGTCGTAAAGTCGGACCTCGGCCGGGACCGCGTGTTCGGCCGAGACCCAGTGAATCGTTCCCTTCACCTTGCGATCCGCGCGCGGCCCGCCGGTGCGCGAGTCCGGATCCAGACTGCAGCGCAGTTCGATCACCTCACCCGCCGCGTCCTTGACCACCTCGTCGCAGCGGATGATGAAGGCGTTGCGCAACCGCACCTCCCCGCCGGGCTTCAGCCGGAAGAACTTCCTCGGCGCCTCCTCCCTGAAGTCATCCTGCTCGATGACGATCTCGCGTGTCATCGGCACGCGCCGGGTGCCCATTCCCGGGTCCTGCGGATGGTTGGCGGCCTCGAACCACTCGGTCTCCCCGTCCGGAAAGTTGGTCAGCACCACGCGCAGCGGACGCAGCACCGCCATGCGCCGCGGCGCGCGGGCATTGAGATCGTCGCGCAGCTGCCGTTCCAGCACGCCGTAGGGGATGATCCCCTCGGACTTGGTCACCCCGATCTCGTTGCAGAAGTTGCGGACCGACGCGGGCGTGAAGCCGCGCCGGCGCAGCCCGGCCAGCGTCGGCATGCGCGGGTCGTCCCATCCGGCGACGTGCCCCTCGCCGACCAGCCGGGTCAGGCGGCGCTTCGAGAGCACCGTGAAGTCGATGTTCAGCTTCGCGAACTCGATCTGCACCGGACGCGAGGGCACGGGCAGGTGCTCGATCAGCCAGTCGTACAGCGGGCGGTGATCCTCGAATTCCATCGTGCACAGCGAGTGCGTGATGTGCTCGATCGCGTCGCTCTGGCCGTGGGCGAAGTCGTAGGTGGGGTAGATCAGCCACTCGTCGCCGGTGCGGTGATGATGCTGGCGGCGGATCCGATAGAGCACCGGATCGCGCAGGTTGATGTTCGGCGAGGCCATGTCGATCTTCGCGCGCAGCACATAGGCGCCGTCGGGAAATTCGCCGGCACGCATGCGTTCGAAGAGATCACGATTCTCGGCCGCCGGACGATCGCGGTCCGGGCTGTCGACGCCTGCTTCGGTCAGTGTGCCACGCTGCGCGCGGATGGTGTCGGCGTCCTGGCCGTCAACGTAGGCGAGGCCGTGATCGATCAGGTGCAGCGCGTATTCGTACAGGGTCTCGAAGTAGTCGGAGGCGTAGCGCTCGTGCTCCCATGCGTAGCCGAGCCAGCGCACGTCCTCCCTGATGGAGTCGATGAAGCGCTGTTCCTCCCGGGCCGGGTTGGTGTCGTCGAAGCGCAGGTTGGTGTAGCCCCCGAACGCCGCAGCCACCGAGAAATTCAGCACGATGGATTTCGCGTGCCCGATGTGCAGGTAGCCGTTCGGCTCCGGCGGGAAGCGCGTGATCACCCGATCGCACTGGCCGGCCTCGACCTCCGCGCGGATGCGGGAGAGGATGAAGTGCGCTGGTGCGGTGGTCGAATCCGATTCGGTCATCTGTTTGCGGGCCCCGGGAAATAGCCGCTGATTGTATCGGGGGCGGGGAACCGGGACCAGACTGGGCCGCGAGCCGGGGATCCCGGCGAGGGGATCCGTGCCGGTCCGTCACCGTGGCGGGGTTGCGTTGCGCGGTCCGTGGTGGACGGCCGGACGGATGCCGCCCCGGGCGTGGGGAGGGCCGGCGCCCCGGCTTCGAGCCCTCAGCCGGAGACCGGCTGATCGCGGAAGTCGGCGCAGGCCAGCGCCAGCCGCGCGAGGTGGGACGCGCTCTTCGCACCCATCTTCTGCATCAGGTTGCCGCGGTGGATCTCGACGGTGCGTACGCTCACGTCGAGATCCCGGGCGATCAGCTTGTTCGGCTTGCCGTCCAGCAGGGCCTCCAGCACCTGGCGCTCACGCGGGGTGAGGGTCGCGAGGCGCTCCTCCACCTGCGCCATCTCCGCGGCGCCCGCGCGTTGGTCCTCATCGGTGACGAGGGCATGGCGTACGGCCTCGATCAGGGAGTCGTCGTGGAACGGCTTTTCCAGGAAGTCCAGCGCGCCCTCGTTGACCGCCCTGACCGCCATCGGGATGTCGCCGTGCCCGGTGATGAAGATGACCGGCATCCGGATCCCGCGCCGGCGCAACTCGCGCTGCAGACTCAGGCCGTCCATGTCCGGCAGGCGGACATCGAGCACCGCGCAGCCGGGCGTCCTTTCGTCCACGGTGCCGAGCAGTCCGTTGGCATCCTCGAACGCGCTGACGCGGAAATCCTCCGTCTTCAGCAACAGGCTGACGGCGGAGCGTACGTCCGGATCGTCGTCGACCAGATAGACCTGCGGGTGTCTAGCTGCGGGCATGGGGAACCTCCAGGGGCAGCGTGAAACGGAACCGGGCACCGCCGTCCTTCAGGTTGGTCGCGGTGAGCTGACCGCCATGGGCCTCCACCAGTGAACGGCTGATCGACAGTCCCAGTCCCATGCCGCCCGATTTCCAGGTGGCGAAGGGATCGAAAAGGGTGGCGAAACGCTCTTGCGGGATGCCCGGCCCGTCGTCGGTCACCGTGATCTCCAGTGCGGTCCCGAGGTCGCGTGCAGAGATCCGGATCGTTCCGTCCAGGCGGGGTTCGATTGCCTCCATCGCATTGCGCAGCAGGTTCACCAGCACCTGCTCGATCTGGACGGGTGCGACCACGACCCGGGGCAGGCTACCAGCAACGTCGATGTCGATATTCACGCGCCAGCGCTTCAATTCGGGGTGGAGCAAGTCCAGCACGGGTGTGATCAGATCGCGTGGTGCGATCGCGACCTCCCGGGGGGCTGCGCTGGAGGCAAAGGCGCGCATCCGGCGTATCGTCTCCGCGGCACGATGAGCGTTCGAATCGAGCTGCACCAGTGCGTCGCGCAGATCGTCGAGCCGCTCGCGTTCGAGAAGCCGACGGCTCGCGCTGGCATAGCTCGTCAGGGCACACAATGGCTGGTTGAGTTCATGGGCCAGGCTCGCCGAGAGTTCGCCGAGTGTGCTCAGGCGCCCGGCGCGTGCCAGGTCATCCAGGTGCCGGCGCCCACGGGCCTCCGCCGCCTCGCGCTCGTTGCGCAGCGCCGCAAGCACCAGTCCCGTCAGGACCAGCAGTGCCAGCTGCGCGTTCAGCGACAGCAGACTCTGCTCGAGGCCCGCCTCGGCAAAGGGTCCGAGACCCCAACCGGTGCCGGACAGCGCGATCGCGCCGACGATCAGCATCAGCGCGGTCGTGATCTGGATCGGGCAACGCAGTGCCGCGAGCATCACCAGGGGAAAGACGGCATAGGAGAGAGGCATCGCCAGCCCGGTCTCCAGCGCGCCCGAGTAGACCAGAGCCGACACCCCGAGCAGGCTTGCCGCCAGCAGCACGATCATCGGAAGGCCCGAGTCGAAGTGACGCCCGCCGGCGGCGAGCCAGGCGATCAACGCCGGTGTCACGAGTAGCAAACCCATCAGGTCGGCCACCCAGCAAAGCCACCAGGTGTCGGAGAAGCTGAGTTCCTCGACGCTGACGGCCATCGCCCACGCGCCGGCGGTGGCCGCCAGTCCCGATGCGGCCAGGGCTCCGACCAGTAGCAGCAACAGCACATCGCGCAGGCTCTCGAAGCGCGGCGAGAAGCCGAAGCGCCGCAGGGCCCAGGCGCCGAGACCGACGCCGGCCATGGTCGCGACCACGACACCGATGGACTCCGACAGGGGTACGTCATCTCCTGCAAACTGCCACATGATCAACGCTGTCGCGATTCCGAGCGCGGGCAGCAGCCGGTATCCGTAGAGATAGATGAAGGCAAGGCCGACGCCGGTGGAGGGCCATACGAGTGGAATACCGTACGGATCCGGAGTGAAGGCGTACCCCCAGAGGCCGACCGCGTAATAGAGCGCGATCAGCATGACGCTGCGGCTCGCGAGCCACAGGGCGGAATCGGCGGGCTTGAAGGGCAGTAGCGGCCGGGTCTGGGGCAAGGGAGTAATGGGCATCGGGTTGAAGGTTTCGGTCCTGGGGTGCATTTTGGCTTCTGGCACAGTCTAGGTGATCGGCCGGTGGTCTGGGCTAAGGGTTTTTCCCTAGTATCGTTCCCCTATCGCCCCGGAGGTGGTGACGTGTTCCACTTTGCGTCGATTGTCGTGGTCGCCGCCGCACTCGTGTTTCTGCTGGCCGGCTGCGGGAGAAGCCAGTTGCAGCCCGCCGGGCCGCCGGTACAGCAGCCGGAATTGTCCGACAGCGAAGCCGTGATGGCGGACGGCTACGTGTTGCCGGTGCATCGCTGGGAGGCCAACGACGGCCCGGAAGCCGTGGTCCTGGGCGTGCATGGCTTCGGGGACTACGGCGAGGGCTTCGCCGCGCTGTCGGACGCGCTGGCGGGATCGGGGCTCGCCAACCTGTATGCCTACGACCAGCGCGGCTTCGGGGCGACCCACCGGGCCGGGATCTGGCCCGGCGGCGACACGCTGGTCGCAGATCTGCGCAGCGTGGTGAACCTGCTTCGGCGCCGCTACCCGGGCCTTCCGCTCTACCTGATTGCCGAGAGCATGGGCGGCGCGGTGGCGCTGCGGGCCCTCACCGAGCGTCCCGCACTGGATGTCGACGGGACAGTATTGCTGGCGCCCGCCGTGTGGGGCCGGGACACGATGCCGTGGTACCAGCGCCTCGCTCTCCGGTTCATGCTCAGGATCGCCCCGGGCGCAACCTTTTCCGCAGATACCGTCGTGCATCTGGGGTTCCGGCCGACGGACGATCCGGAGGTCCTGCAGGCGCTGCGGGAGGATCCGCTGGTGCAGCGGAGGGCGCGCGTGGACATGCTGCACGGCCTGACCCAGTTGATGGGGGATGCGCTGCAGCATCCGCATCGTCTCGATCGCTCGGTGCTGGTGCTCTACGGGCTGAATGACCTGGTGATCCCGCCCGGCCCGGTCTGCGCCTGGCTGCAACGGCTGGTGGAGGAGGCCGGCGCTGCGCGTCCGCGCCTTGCCCTCTACCCCGACGGCTATCACATGCTCACCCGCTACCGGGGAGCCGAGGACACCCTGACGGACATCGCGGCGTGGGTGCAGGATCCGGACACCCCGCTGCCGAGGGCCGAAGAACTGCCCCTCGAGGAGGCTCGCGACCGGGTCTGTGCGATGCCGCCCAGGGGTGACTGGACAGGTCTGTGACCGGAAATCCATGGCTCGGGGTCTGACCGCCCAGCGCGCGCCGCACCCTTGTGTGAGCGGTCTTCGGCCGTGATCGAGTGCATCGGGAGAGGCTGATCGCGGCTGGAAGCCGCTCCCACGGGTATCGCTGATCGCGGCTGGAAG
>NZ_JAWLHP010000008.1:16110-24198 GCF_041690275.1 Thioalkalivibrio sp. | reverse complement strand
CTGATCGCGGCTGGAAGTGGCTCCGACGGGTATCGCTGATCGCGGCTGGAAGTGGCTCCCACTGGCGGCGGGCTCTCTTGGCGATCGGGCCGCGTTGGGAAAACCACCCGCCAGACCTACCCATCGGGCACAAAAAAAGCCCGGTCGTTCAGAACCGGGCTTTCGCGCTGCCGGCCGGATGGGACCGGCCGGAGCGCTTCAGACTGCCTTACTCCTCGGCTTCGCCCTGGTCACCAGACTCGGGAGCGGGCGGAGCACCATACGGAGCACCATACGGGGCGCCGTAGTAGTGGTACGGCTGATAGCCATAGCCGTAGGGATAGCCATAACCGTAGCCGTCGCCGTAGCCGCGACCATGACCCCAGCCACGGCCGGTGCCGCGTGCCGAGAAGTCGAAGTCGCTGAACATGTCGCCGAAGCCGAACATATCACCGAGACCGCGACCGTAGCCGGGACCGTAACCGTAGCCGGGACCGTAGTAGGGTCCGTAGCCGTAGCCGGGATAGCCGCCCCACTGTGCGCTGGAAGCCATGGGCACTGCGAAGGCGCCGACCAGGGCGGCGATAGCAACAACTTTCAGTGTCTTGCGCATGACAACGAATCTCCTTGGTTGATATGCCCTTGCTTCACGTACAGTCCGTACCTGGCTCGGTACTTGCTGCTGGACCCTCGGACGTGAAGGGCGCACGTCTCTGGGTGGGATTACCCGGATCAGTATTTAAGCGTCTGTAGGCGGCCTTTTTCAAGCCCCGCCCGGGCGTGCCTGCGTCCTTGCCGTTCGCCGATACTGGACAAAGAACGCGGACGAATATTGATCCGGATCAATATTCTGAAAGAAACCGATCAGGTCGTCGTGCCGTCCTGCCCGGAACAAAGGGGAATCCATTTTTTAAATCATTCCCCTATGAGAATAATTTAACGCAAAACCTAGGCAGCGGACCGGCTGTTCCCGAACACCGTACCGGTGTGTCAGGCACGGTCTGGCGGCACGTTCATCCCGGCCTCCCGAAGCCAGGCACAGAGGCGGATCAGCGGGAGTCCGACCAGCGCGGTGGGGTCGTCACCCTCCGTGCGGCGGAACAGGGACACGCCGAGACCCTCGGACTTGAAGCTCCCGGAACAGTCGTAGGGCCGCTCCAGACGCAGGTAGCGTTCGATCTCGTCTTCATCGAAATCGCGCATATGCACCGTAAACGGCACCACCCCGATCCACTCGCGTCCGGAGGCGGTGTCGATCAGGCACAGGCCGGTGTGAAACACGACCGACTGCCCGGAGAGCGCCGCCAGCTGCTCCGCCGCGCGCTGATGATCACCGGGCTTGGAGAGGACGCGCTCGCCGATCCCGGCACTCTGGTCGGAACCGATGACCAGCGCATCCGGATAACGGGCCGCGACATCGGCAGCCTTGGCGCGGGCGAGCCGCTCTGCCAGCGCCGGCGGGGTCTCTTCGGGGAGCCGGTCCTCGGCGACCCCGGGGCTCGCGGTCTCGAAGGGGATCCGCAGGCGTTCCAGGAGGCTGCGCCGATAGGGCGAGGTCGAACCCAGGACGAGGGTGCGCAATGCGGTCATTCAGGCCTCGATCTCGATCAGGGCATCATCCGGATTCGCCGCCTGGCCCTTGGTCACGTTCACCGCCTTCACCACGCCGCTGACCGGTGCCGGGATCTCCGATTCCATCTTCATGGCCTCCAGCACCAGCACGGGGGTGCCGGCCTGCACCTCCTGGCCCTCGCTCACCAGCACGTCGATCACCGTTCCGGGCATCGAGGTGGTCACGTCCCCGGGGCGCGTGGCGCGCCGCGCGGCCGGCTTGCGGGGCCTTTTCTGTCCCTCGGCTCCGGCGGCGGGACCGGGGACGACATCGATCTCCTCCAGGGTCTCGAGCAGCACCTCCTCGGGCAGTCCGTCGACGGTGACGTACAGGGGCCGGGAGTCCTCGCGCCGGTGGCCACTGCCGGTGACCTTGATGTGGTAGGACTCACCGTGGAAGGTCACGTTGAACTCGACCGGGGCAGGACACCCCGCGGCGGTAGTGGCCTGGGGCGGGTTCAGGGGCTCTGGCACCAACATTCCGTCGCGCCGCTGCTCCAGGAACTGCCTTCCGACTTCCGGGAACAGCGCGTAGGTCAGCACGTCTTCCTCGGTGCCGGCGAGTTCACCGATCTCGCTGCGCAGGGTGTCCATTTCCGGGGGCAGGCGGTCCGCAGGCCGGCATTCCAGCACTTCGGAGTTGCCGATGGCCTTGCCCCGGATGATCGGGTTCACCGGACCGGGGGTGTCCCCGTAGTGCCCCATCAGGTAGTGCTTCACCTCGTTGGTGATCACCTTGTAGCGCTCACCGGCCAGGACGTTCATCACCGCCTGCGTACCCACGATCTGCGAGGTCGGGGTGACCAGCGGTGGATAGCCGAGGTCCTCGCGCACGGTGGGGATCTCGCGGAGCACCGCGTCGAACTTGTCCAGTGCGTCCTGATCGCGCAGCTGATTCGCCAGGTTGGAGATCATGCCCCCGGGTACCTGGTTGACCTGCACGCGGGTGTCCACGCCGGTGTAGTCGCTCTCGAAGCGCGCATACTTCTTGCGCACCTCGCGAAAATAGGCGTCGATCTCCTGCAGGGCCTCCAGGTCCAGGCCCGTGTCATACCGGGTGCCGGCCAGGGCCGCGACCATGCTCTCGGTCGGCGGGTGGCTGGTGCCTCCGGCGAAGGCGGATATCGCGGTCTCGATGTGCCGGCAACCCGCCTCGATCGCCTGCCAGTGACAGAGTTCGGAGAGCCCCGACGTCGCGTGGGCATGCAGATGGATGGGCACGGAGACCGCATCCACCAGCTCCGAGACCAGCTCGCGGGTGGCGCTCGGGGTCAGCAGGCCGGCCATGTCCTTGATCGCGATGCTCTGGGCCCCCATCTCGACCATCGCGCGGGCCATGCCCACGAACTGGCGCGAGGTATGCACCGGGCTTGTGGTATAGCAGATCGTGCCCTGCGCGTGACCTCCGGCCTCGCGGGTGGCCTCGATCGCGACCTGCAGATTGCGGGTGTCGTTCATCGCGTCGAAGATCCGGATGATGCTGATCCCGCCCTCGACACTGCGCTGCACGAAGCTGCGCACCACGTCGTCGGCGTAGTGACGGTAGCCGAGCAGGTTCTGTCCGCGGAGGAGCATCTGCAGCGGCGTCTTCGGCAGGGCGGTCTTGAGCCGGTGCAAGCGCTCCCAGGGGTCTTCCTTCAGGAACCGCACGCAGGCGTCGAAGGTCGCGCCACCCCAGGCCTCCAGCGAGTAGAAACCGATCTCATCCATCTGGTGGCAGATGGGCAGCATGTCCTCGATGCGCAGACGGGTCGCGATCAGGCTCTGATGCCCGTCGCGCAGGGTCAGGTCAGTGATGTGTACTCGGCTCATGAAACGATCCTAGAGGCCATGGTGGGCGGCGAGGGCGGCAGCGATGGCGACGGCGAGATTCCGGTTCGGACGGCTCTTGGGGAAATCCGTCAGCTCCGGGTGAGCGGCTATGAAGCCGGTGTCAAAGGAGCCGGATCGGAACTCCGGGTGATCCACGATCGCGAGGTGGTAGGGAATGGTGGTGCGGACGCCGAATACGCCGATATCCCGCAGGGCGCGGTCTGCCCGTTGCAGCAGCAGGTCCCAGTCGAGCGCCCAGCAGATCAGCTTGGCGCACATCGAGTCGTACTGGGGCGGGATCTGGTAGCCGGTGTAGATGGCCCCATCGGTGCGGATGCCCGGTCCGCCCGGCGCGAAATAGCGCGTGATCCGGCCGAAGCTCGGCAGGAAGTCGTTCTCCGGATCCTCGGCATTGATCCGGAACTCCATCGCGTAGCCGCGGCGGGTGATGTCTTCCTGCCGGTAGCGCAGCGGCAGTCCCGCGGCCACGCGCAGCTGCTCCTGCACGATGTCGATCCCGGTGATCATTTCGGTCACCGGGTGCTCGACCTGCAGGCGGGTGTTCATTTCCATGAAATAGAAGGAACCGTCATGGTCCAGCAGGAACTCGACGGTCCCGGCATTCTCGTAGCCGACTGCCCGTGCGGCGGTCACCGCCGCGGCTCCCACATACTCCCGCTGCGCCTCCGTCAGTTGTGGCGAGGGGGCAATCTCGACCAGCTTCTGGTGCCGGCGCTGAATGGAACAGTCGCGTTCGAACAGGTGGACCACGTTGCCGTGGCTGTCTCCCAGGATCTGTACCTCGATGTGCCGCGGATTGACGATCGCCTTTTCCAGAAAGATCTCGGTGCTGCCGAAGGCGCGGGTCGCCTCCGAGCGCACGCGCTCGAAGTTCCGGCGCAGGCTGTCCGGATCCTCGCACAGGCGGATACCCCGGCCACCACCGCCGTTGGTGGCCTTCAGCATCACCGGATAGCCGACACGTTCGGCCACCGGCAGCGCGGCTTCGGCGTCCTCCAGGTTGCCCTCGGACCCGGGTACGACCGGCACGCCCGCGGCCATCATCGCCTCGCGCGCCGCGACCTTGTCTCCCATGCGGCGGATCACCGCGGCCGAGGGGCCGACGAAGCGGATGCCCCGGGCGGCACAGGCGGCCGCGAACTCGGCATTCTCCGAGAGAAAGCCGTAACCGGGATGCACGGCGTCACAGCCCGCCGCCCGGGCCACGTTGATCAGGCGGTGCATGTTCAGATAGCCGCCCATCGTGTCCGGCCCGATGGAGTAGGCCTCGTCGGCCTTCTTCACGTGCAAGGCGTGACGATCCGCATCGGTAAAGACCGCCACCGAGGTGACGCCCATCTCCGCGCAGGCGCGGATCAGACGCACGGCGATTTCGCCGCGGTTGGCAATGAGGAGTTTGCGGATCGGAATCACGCCCGGCGGTCCTGTGTGGTTTTTGGCAGTGCAGTATCCGCAAGCGCCGGCGGGGCTGCAAGTTAAGCCTCTGTTCGCTTTGACAGAAAACCCGCGCGCGCGTATATTCCGCGCCCTTGAGATGAGCCGTCTTCCCGTTTCCCTCGACCCCTTCCAGCCGCGGGCGCTCCACCAGCAGTGGCAGGGTGAACTCGGCCGAGAGGAATTGCCGCGGCTGGCCGCGTCGGTGCCCGAGGGGATGCCGCTCAGCGTGCATGTGCTGCTCGGCCTTGAGCGCGGACTGCTCGGAGAGATCCGGCTGCAGGGCAGGATCAGCGGCGAACTGGGGCAACAGTGCCAGCGCTGTCTGCAGCCGATGACATGGACCTTCAGCCTGGAGCCCGACGTGGTCGTGGCCGGTCCGGAGGGGCTGCCCGAAGCCCTCGGAGAAGGGCAGGAGGTGCTGGAGCTGGACGAGGACGGTCTCCTGCGGCCTGCGGAGTTCGTGGAGGAGGAGATCCTGCTCTCGCTGCCGCTGTCGCCCCGGCACCCGGACTGCGGCCCGCGGTTGCAGCGCGAGTTCGAACCCGGCGCGGGCGGCGGGGAGGGCGAGAATCCCTTTGCAGTACTGAAAAAGCTGCGCAGGTCGCTCTGAACGCAGCCCGGTAGACCTTAAACAATGCGCCCGGTTTTCCGGGACCTGGCAGATTGGAGACACCACCATGGCAGTTCAGCAAGGCCGTACCACTCCGTCGAAGCGCGGCATGCGCCGCGCGCACGACGCCCTCAGGGGCGCCACGCTCTCGATCGAACCCACCACGGGTGAAGTCCATCGCCGGCACCACGTGTCTCCGGACGGTTTCTACCGCGGTCGCCAGGTGGTCCAGAAGGACGTAGCGGTCGAGGACGACGAGGATTGACGCACGCCTCCGTCGTCTGCCTCGGGGGCGAACGCCGGGCGCCGTGCCTGTGCGCGCGCTGCGGCGATCGGGCCCCGGCGGAGCCCCGTCCGAGGTAAGATAGCCCCACGGGCCGCCTGGGCGGCCCGGCATGCCGGCGTCCGTCCGTCACGGGGCGCGCGGAACCCCGGAACCGGTGATCGCTCCTCGCGACCTCCAATCGGAGTCGCGACCTGGGGCAGGCAGTGCGAAGGCAAATCGCGATCGGCATGAGTCACAGCTATTCCATTGCGCTGGACGTGATGAGCGGAGACCACGGCGCCTCCGTGATCATGCCGGCCGCGCTCCACGCGCTGCAGGCGATGAGCGACGTCCATCTCCTGCTCGTCGGCGACGAGGCGGTGGTCGCGGCGCACCTGCGGCACTGGCCGCAGTCCGTCCGTGGGCGGGTACAGGTGGTTCACGCGTCGCAGACGGTGGCGATGGAGGAGCTGCCAGCGGTCGCCCTGCGCAACAAGCGCGACTCCTCCATGCGCAAATCGATCGACCTGGTGAAGGCGGGGGACGCCTCCGCCTGCGTCAGCGCCGGCAACACCGGCGCCTTGATGGCGACTGCCCGTTACGTGCTGAAGACGCTGGCCGGCATCGACCGGCCCGCGATCGCCACGGCGCTGCCATCGCTGTTCGGGCACACCCACATGCTGGACCTCGGCGCCAATGTCGACGTGGAGGCGGCCCACCTGTACCAGTTCGCGGTGATGGGTTCGGTTCTGGTGAGCGCGATCGACGGTCTGGACACGCCCCGGGTCGGGTTGCTCAACATCGGCTCCGAGGCGATGAAGGGCAATGACCGCGTGCGCGAGGCCGCCCACCTGCTCGAGAATTCCTCGCTGAACTACATCGGCTTCGTCGAGGGCAACGACGTGTACTGCAGTGATGTCGACGTGGTCGTGTGTGACGGCTTCGTCGGCAATGTCGCACTGAAGACGAGCGAGGGTGTCGCACGCATGATTTCCGACAACATCCGGGCCGAGTTCAGGCGGACGTGGATCACGCGGCTTCGGGGCCTGGCCGCGCTGCCGGTACTCAATCGTTTTCGCAATCGCTTCGATCCCCGACGCTACAACGGCGCCTCGCTGCTGGGTCTGCAGGGGATCGTCATCAAGAGCCACGGCGGGGCGGACGAGATCGCCTTCCAGAATGCCATACGGATCGCGCGCAAGGAGGCCCAGGCCAACGTTTCGCAGCGGATCGACAAGCAGCTGGGCCGCATGTTGCGCCAGGAGGTGGAAGTGTGACCCATGCCCGCGTGACCGGAACCGGCGGCTACCTGCCGGAAGGGATTCTGACCAACGCCGACCTGGAAAGGCTGGTTGATACCACGGACGAGTGGATCGTCGAGCGCACCGGCATCCGTCTGCGTCACGTGGCGGCGCCCGGGGAGACGACCTCGGACCTGGCCCTGCAGGCCTCGCTGCAGGCGCTGGACGCGGCCGCTCTCCACGCGCACGACCTCGACATGATCCTGGTCGCGACCACCACGCCCGACCAGATCTTTCCGAGCACTGCCTGCCTGCTTCAGGCCAAGCTGGGCGTGGGTGGCTGTCCGGCCTTCGATATCCAGGCGGTATGCAGCGGGTTCGTATACGCACTCGCGACGGCGGACCAGTTCATCCGCGGTGGCCAGTGCCGCCATGTGCTGGTGGTGGGCGCCGAGACCCTGTCCCGCATCACCGATTACAGCGATAGGGGCAACTCCATCCTCTGGGGCGACGGGGCAGGGGCGGTGATCGTGTCCGCGGCGAAGGAACCGGGCGTGATCTCGACCCACCTGCATGCCGACGGAGCCCACCGGTCGCTGCTTGAGGTGCCGGCCGGTGTCTCGCGCACGGACGTGACCGACGACAAGATCCGCATGGAAGGCCGCGCCGTCTTCAAGATGGCGGTGAACACGCTGGACCAGATCGTGGACGAGACCCTCGCACACAACGGGATCGCAAAGACCGAACTGGACTGGCTGGTTCCGCACCAGGCCAATATCCGCATCATCCAGGCGACCGCGAAGAAGCTCGCGATGTCCATGGATCAGGTGGTGGTGACGGTGGATACCCACGGCAATACCTCGGCCGCGTCCATCCCGCTCGCCCTGGACGTCGCGGTGCGCGATGGCCGGATCAAGCCGGGCGACCTGATTCTCACCGAGGCCTTCGGTGGCGGCTTTACCTGGGGTGCCGCACTGATCCGTATGTAAGGCCGGCGATGCCGATCGCGGCCAGGAGGCCGCTCCCACAGGTCGTAGGAGCGACCTCCCGGTCGCGATACGGCGCCGGCAGACCCACCAAGGCCAATCGCGGCCAGAGGCCGCTCCCACAGG
>NZ_JAWLHP010000008.1:0-16010 GCF_041690275.1 Thioalkalivibrio sp. | reverse complement strand
GGAGGCCGCTCCCACAGGTCGTAGGAGCGACCTCCCGGTCGCGATACGGCGCCGGCAGACCCACCAAGGCCAATCGCGGCCAGAGGCCGCTCCCACAGGTCGTAGGAGCGACCTCCCGGTCGCGATACGGCGCCGGGCAGAACCACCAAGGCCGATCGCGGCCAGGAGGCCGCTCCCACAGGTCGTAGGAGCGACCTCCCGGTCGCGATACGGCGCCGGCAGACCCACCAAGACCAATCGCGGCCAGAGGCCGCTCCCACAGGGGGGCGGGGCGGGCATTCCCGCCGGGTCCCCGGGTGGGGTACCCTTCGCCGACTGTTGCAATAAAAAACTAACAAATGACTCGCGAAATAGAACGCAAGTTCCTCTTGAAAAACGATGACTGGCGCTCATCCGTCGACCGGTCGCGGTCCCTGCGTCAGGGCTACCTGTGTGGCAACAAGCGCGCCTCGGTGCGCGTGCGAATCGAGGATGGCGACGCCAATCTGAACGTCAAGAGCGCCACCCTCGGCGTCGAGCGGCTCGAGTTCGAGTACCCGGTCCCCGTGGACGATGCCCGGCTGCTGCTCTCGGAGCTCGCTGGCCAGGTGATCGAGAAGACGCGTCACGAGGTCAGGGTGGGCAGTCATTGCTGGGAGATCGACGAATTCGCCGGCCGCAACGCGGGCCTCGTGGTGGCGGAGATCGAGCTGGACCATGCGGACGAGACCTTTGATCGGCCGGACTGGCTGGGCGAAGAGGTGTCGGAGGATCCGCGTTACTACAACACCGAACTGGCCCGGCATCCGTACTCGCGCTGGTGAGCGACGAATCCGTATTCGACCCGGACTGCACCCGGTGCCCGCGCCTCGCCGAGCACCTCGCCGCGGTCCGTCGCGACTACCCTGGTTACCATGCGGCTCCGGTCCCCCCGTTCGGACCGGCACAGGCCCGGCTGCTGATCGTCGGGCTGGCCCCGGGCATGCACGGTGCGAACGCTACGGGTCGCCCGTTCACCGGCGATCATGCGGGCATCCTGCTGTACCGGACCCTTTACGACTTCGGTTTCGCCAGTCAACCGGAGGCGGTCTCGCGGAACGATGGGCTGGTTCTGCACGACTGCCGCGTAACCAATGCGGTGAAGTGCCTGCCGCCGCAGAACAAGCCCACGCCCGCGGAAGTGCGCACCTGCAACCGGTTTCTCGCTGCCGAGATCGGGGTCGTGTCGCCGCGGATCATCCTGGCCCTCGGCCGGATTGCGCACGAGGCGGTGCTCCGCGCGGTCGCAATGAAGCCATCCGCCTGCCGTTTTACCCACGGGGCGCAGCACGACCTCGGGCAGGGCAGGCTCCTCGTCGATTCCTATCACTGTTCCCGCTACAACACGCAGACGAAGCGGCTTACGCCATCGATGTTCGAGGAACTGTTCCGGGAGATTCGGTCACGGTTATCCTGAGTCGATGAACGAGACCGCCCCCGCGTTCGACCACACGGCCTTCCTGAAGAACTGCACCCTCGCGCCCGGCGTCTACCAGATGCTGGATGCCTCCGGGGCCGTGATCTACGTGGGCAAGGCCAAAAGCCTGCGCAAGCGCATCGCCAGCTATTTCCGTAGCGCCGGCGAGCGCAGCCCGAAGACGCGCGCGATGGTCGGTCAGATTGCCGGGATCCGCGTTGCGGTCACGGAGACGGAGGCGGAGGCACTGCTGCTCGAGGCGAACCTGATCAAGCGCCACCGCCCGCGCTACAATGTGTTGCTAAGGGACGATAAGAGCTATCCCTATATCTTTGTTTCCAATCATGAATATCCACGGCTCGGTTTTCACCGTGGGGCCCGGAAGAAGGGGGTGCGCTACTTCGGGCCGTATCCGTCCAGCGTCGCGGTCCGGGATACCCTGAACCTGCTGCAGAAGCTCTTCCTGGTCCGCCAGTGCGAGGACAGCGTATTTGCGCACCGCAGTCGCCCCTGCCTCCAATACCAGATCGGGCGCTGCACCGCGCCCTGCGTCAGCTACATCGAGCCCGAGGAATACGCGGCCGATGTCGAGGCCAGCGTGCGCTTCCTGCAGGGGCGCAGCGACGAGGTGATCGGCGACCTGGTGCAGCGCATGGAGGAGGCATCACGCGAGCTTCGTTTCGAACGCGCCGCACGCTTGCGCGATCAGATCGCGAACCTGCGCCAGATCTCGCAGCAGCAGTATGTGGCCGGCGGCGAGGGTGACGCCGACGTGTTTGCCCTGGCCCGCGAAGGCGGCACTGCCGCGGTGCAGATCTTCTTCGTGCGCAATGGCCAGAACCTCGGCAACACCGTGCGTTATCCGCGCCTGCCGGAGGAGGCCGATGACGCCGAGATCATGGCCGCGATTCTCGCGCAGTACTACGTGGAGAGGGAGCCGCCACGTCGCGTGCTGGTCTCAAGGCGCCCGGATGCCCCGGAGGCCCTCGAGGCCCTGCTGCAGGAGCGGCGGGGCAGCCGCGTGCACCTGGCCTGGTCGCCGCGTGGGGATCGGGCGGAGTGGCTGCGGATGGCGGAGCGCAATGCCCGGCTCGCGCTGCAGGCGCATCTCGCGGGGAAGGCCGGTCAGCAGGCGCGGCTGGAGGCCCTGACCGCGGCCCTGAATCTGCCGCAACCGCCGCGACGCATGGAGTGCTTCGACATCTCCCATACCCAGGGCGAAGGCACGGTAGCCTCCTGCGTGGTCTTCGGCCCCGAGGGACCGATCAAGTCTGATTATCGCCGCTTCAACATTGCCGGGATCGAACCGGGCGATGACTACGCCGCGATGCACCAGGCGCTGGAGCGTCGCTTCGCCCGCCTGAAAAGGGGCGAGGGTCAGGTGCCGGACATCCTGTTCATCGATGGCGGCAAGGGGCAGGTGGCCCAGGCGCGGGACGTGCTGAAGGGCTTCGGGATGGAGTGGCTGCGCGTGGTGGGGGTGGCAAAGGGCGCGGATCGTCGCCCGGGTCTGGAAACCCTGGTATTGAGCGGGGTGGAGGGGCCTTCTATACTGCCGGCGCAGTCCAGTGCCTTGCACCTGATCCAGCAGATTCGCGACGAGGCCCATCGCTTTGCGATCACGGGGCACAGGGCCCGGCGCGCGAAGGCCCGCCGGGAATCCCGCCTGGAAGGCATACCGGGGCTGGGTCCGAAGCGCAGGGCCGCATTGCTGAGCCACTTCGGCGGTCTGCAGGGCATTGCCCGGGCCGGGCCCGAAGAACTGGCAAAGGTCCCGGGCATCAGTCGGGGGCTGGCCCGGGCGATCTACGAGGGTTTCCACGAGAGCTGAGATGCTACGCAAACTGCCCACCTGGCTCACCTGGTCGCGCATCGCCCTGATCCCGCTGATGGTGGTGCTGTTCTACGCGTTGCCCACGCCCTGGGGCGGCATCATTGCGGCCCTGATCTTCGCGCTGGCAGGTCTCACCGACTGGCTGGACGGCTACCTCGCGCGGCGTCTCGAGGTGACGTCGCCCTTCGGCGCGTTCCTGGATCCGGTGGCGGACAAGCTGATCGTGGCGGCGGCCCTGGTGCTCGTGGTCGACACGTCCACCGCCCTTGGCATCAGCATCGCCGCGATCGTGATCATCGGGCGCGAGATCGCGATTTCGGCACTGCGCGAGTGGATGGCGGAGGTGGGCAAGCGGGCGCGGGTTGCGGTGTCCTCGGTGGGGAAGGTGAAGACCAGCGCGCAAATGGTGTCCATCTTCCTGCTGCTGTGGGCGGTTCCGCTCGGTCCGCTTCCCGTCTTCCTCATCGGCGAGTGGCTGCTTTACCTCGCCGCGGTGCTGACGCTCGTATCCATGGTGCAGTACATGCTTGCGGCCCGGCGGGTGGCCTGAGCGGAGCAGGCTCAGGCGGCCGGCAGGCCGAGCCGTTCGCGCAGCTCGGCCTCCAGAGCGTCCCGTGCGGGCCGCCCCTGCTGGAGGATGTCCTCGAAGCGGTAGAATTCCAGCACTCTCACGCCCTCGATCTCCGGGCGGACCATGATGTCCGGTTCCAGCCGTTTCAGCTTCTCCGACAGGATCGAGTTCTGCATGATCTGGAAGGTGTTGAAGATGCTTTCAAGGGAGGACGGTATATCGTTCGCCCCCTCCGGGGTTCGGACGCCCAGCACGTTCACGGCGATGATGAGGTCACAGTCCGCAAGCAGATCGAAGGGCACCGGGTTGGTGAGGCCGCCGTCGACCAGCAGCCGATCCCGGTAGTTGACCGGCTTGAACAGGCCGGGCACCGCCATGCTGGCCTGGACAGCGGGCCAGAGATCGCCACTGTCGAAGACCAGCATCTCGCGGCTCCAGAAGTCCGTGGCCACCACCTGGAGCGGGATTGCCAGCTCGTCGAAGCGGGACACTCCGGCCGTCTCCTTCAGGAAATCGATGAAGCCGTCCGTGTGGATTACCCCACCCGGGCCGGTACCGGGCTCGAGGAAGCTCAGCCAGCGGGTCAGATCCCCCGAGAGCAGGGCCTCGAGCCAGTCTTCGTCACGGGATTTGGTGATGCTGTCGATCGCGTCGTGGATGTCGCTGGCCGACAGGCCGGCCGCGTAGAGCGAGCCCATAATGGCCCCGATGCTTGCACCCGAAATCCGGTGTGGTCGAAGGCCGAGTGCATCGAGAACCTCGAACACCTGCACGTGGGCGAGCCCGCGCGCCCCGCCACTGCCGAGCGCGAGGCCGATCCGGGGCTCCTGCGGCCGGGCATCCGCGGACGCAGACCCCACTACGGGAGCGAGTGCACCCGCCAGTAGCGCGGCCAGCGTGCGCCGCCGATTCCGGTTGTAGTCGTTCATGACCCTCACCCTGCGCTGCCTGACGATGCGAATCTCCCTCCCTCGCTTGCCGGGGGAGGGCTGGGGTAGGGGTGCGACGCCGTTCCCGGCCCCACCCCCACCCCCACCCCCGTTCCCTCTCGCGCACGCGAAAGAGCGAAGAGCTGCGACATTTACGTTAACGACGACGCGATGATACAGCCTGCCAATCAGCCACGCCGCGTCACACGCCATAAGCACCCGTTCCTGGACCCCTCCCGCAGGGCTGCCGCGGGAGGCGGAGCTCCCGGGTACTGCAACCGACAATCGTCGGGAAATCAGCCCGTTGAGATGTCTATTGACGGGCCCCGCGGAGTCTGTACAATACGCGGCCTGTGACCGATGCGGGAATAGCTCAGTTGGTAGAGCACAACCTTGCCAAGGTTGGGGTCGCGAGTTCGAGTCTCGTTTCCCGCTCCAAGTTCTTGAAATCTCTCGGTTTTCGCGCCGCCACGGCGTTCAGTCAGGGTTCTGAACGTTTCGCGAGACGGAGAGCAGAAAATGAGTACTCTGAAGGACGTTGTCGAGGCCTTCCTGGCCGCGCGTGAGTACGACCGCGCCACCCTTTCCCGCCTGCACTTCTCGTTCCAGAAATTCGCCGATCGCGAACTCGCCGACATCACCCCCGACGCGGCGGGTGCCGCCCTTGTAGGGCTGGCGGAACCCGGTCGGCTTAAGCCGATCCGCAACGGCACCACCACCCCGGCGGGCAAGCCGCTGGCCGGTGCCACCCTCAAGCGCTACATCTCCCAACTCCAGTCGATCTACAAGTACGCATGCCGGCGGAGAAGCGTGCCTTGCGTCGCTACTTGGACAGCCGTGCCCGTTGGAATCCTGAGATTCCGTATCCGCGTGTTCCGAGGTTCGACTATCATCCGACGGGCCGCCTGATGATTACGGTTGGCCATTACCCTTCTCGGAGCTGGAAGGATACAGCGAGGACCGAACTCGAGAAGCGGCTGGGTCAGGTCGTGGCCGGGCCCGAACTTCATGAGTGGCTTGCCTGGGTAGGAGCGAAGGCGGATTGGCTTGACCCTCGAATTCAGGTATCCGACCCAATCCTCGATGCACCGGGACCGCAGCGCCCTGGTTACTTCTACTCGTAGGACGCAAGAGCGAAGCGTCATCCGCCACACAGCGCCGGGCGAAACCACAGACCTCCGCACGACCCCGAGTGACGTCTGGCGGATGACTGAACTTGCGCCGCATCAGCCTTTCGGGTTGCCCAAAGGGATGAGGTTCCGCCGGGCGCTGTGTGGTCGATGAAGCTGCGCCGTTTTAGCCAGCGGAAGGATACGACTCGGACTTGACCGCTGATGTCGTATTGTGTCCCTATTTCCGTATTCGCAATCATTGGTGACCACAGATGCGCGTGTCTGTGCGTGAATTCAAGGCCCACCTGTCGCGCTACCTGGCCGAGGCGCGGGCCGGGCGCGCCGTCGAGATCTCGTCGCATCGCAAGGTCGTGGCACGGCTGGTGACCGCGTCCAGCGGGCAGGAGCAGGGCATCGACCGGCTGCTGGCCCAGGGCCTGGCGCAATGGGATGGCAGCAAGCCGACCGGCGCTTCGGTTCGTCTGTCGTCCGGTGGGCCGTTGGTTTCGGACCTGGTACAAGAGGACCGCGGTTGATTCTGTTCTGCGATACCTCGGCGTTGGTGAAGCTCTACATCGTCGAGCCGCAGAGCGATCAGATGCATGCACTCGTGGCCGAGCCGAAGCTGTGGCAGTGGTCCGGATCGCCTGGGCGGAGTTCCACGCGGCCTTGGCGCGGCGGGCCCGCGAGGTGCCTGCGGATGCGCCGGCTGTCGATAATGCAAGGCAGGCGCTGGCGGAGGACTGGAGCCACTACCTGATCCTGGATGTGGGCCAATCGCTGGTGGAAAGGGCCGGCGAATTCGCCGATGCCTTTGCGCTGCGCGGCTACGATGCAGTCCAGCTCGCCGCAGCACAGGAACTCGCGACCGAAGCCGAACGGCCGGTGGCGTTTGCCTGCGCGGACCAACGCCTCGCCCGCGCCGCAAAGATCCTCGGCCTCGCTGTGCCGTTGTCATGATCCCCTCTATCGTCGCGAGTGAGTTGCAGGAGGGGATCCGGCGCTTCCTGTACGCGAGCTTTCCGACGACTACGCCGGGGTTCCGGCGCGACGACGGCGGCACCATGCTCGACGATCTCCTCACCGAGTCAGCGGCGATCTTCAAGGGCCATACCTTGGGTTGGGTCTTCCGTTTCGGCGCATGGAGCCGAGCGCCAGGCTGCCGTTCGATCGGATCGATCTGTCGTTCACCCCGTACCGTCACCAGTTCAGGGCCTTCGAGCGACTGTGTGGCCCAAACCCCCGTTCCACGCTGGTCGCGACCGGCACAGGCGTAAGCTTCCCATGGTGGCAAACAGTTCGGACCTGGAGTTTCCTGGCAGACTGAGCCGGGGGCAGGGCCGGCACCGGCTTTGCGCGCGAACTACCAGGGCCCGGTGGCGCTTATCGGCGTGTAATTCAGCCTCGATTCTTGCTAGAATACCGGGGTACACCGTGGTATTAGGAGCGTCGAGGGCCTTGTCAAGGTTGGGGTCGCGAGTTCGAGTCTCGTTTCCCGCTCCGGAATACCGCGAACCCCGGTACCGCCGGGGTTCTGCGTTTAGGGCGCCACACACCGCGTCCTGAAGAGGTCCCGCACCCCGGCTGGGTGGCAGAGTGGTTATGCAGCGGCCTGCAAAGCCGTGTACGCCGGTTCGATTCCGACCCCAGCCTCCATCACTCGTTTCATGGGTCTCAGGAGGTCTCTCCTGTCCCAATGAAACCAATCGCTTAGGTCCGTAATCTCCAAATCGCTTGCGGTTGCTGACGTTCGCAGCCCCCGATGAGGTGGGGTAGAAAGTGGGGTATGTTCCGAAACCCACAGAGGCTCTACCCCACATGCTCACCGATTTGAAGATCCGGTCGCTGAAGCCAACTGGTAAGGCGTACAAACAGTACGGCCAGCGCGGCCTGTACCTCGAAGTCGCCAAGAGCGGCTCGAAGCTGTGGCGGCTGCGCTACCAGTTCGCCGGCAAGTCCAAGCTGATCAGCCTCGGCCAGTATCCGGTGGTAGGGGTGGCGGAAGCTCGCCGCAAGCGTGACGGTTATCTCGAGCAGATCCGCGACGGCATCGATCCCGCCGCCAAGCGCCGGGCGCAGAAGCGCTCTGCGGCCAATAGCACGGAACGCGCCCTGGAGACCGTGGCGCGTGAGTGGCATGAGTCCCTCTACCGACACGAGGTCGTCCGGAAACAGGCCGAGCGGACCTTGCGGCGTCTGGAGCTGTATGTGTCCCCGAAACTCGGTTTGACGCCGATCGAGGAGATTGGGCCGGCTGACATCCTGCCCGTTCTGCGGGCGATCGAGCAGACGGGCCGCATCGATACCGCACACCGGACACGAACCGCGTTGTCGGCCGTGTTTCGCTACGCGATTGCCACGGGGCGTGCGAAGCGAGACCAGGCCCTTGGAGCCGGGCGCGGAACAATCCGAAGGATCTATATTTAAAAGTTTGAACCTTTAATTCGTGTGGTCTATTTTTTGAGGTGGCGAGGGAATGCTCTCTCGTTGAGACGAAGGTAAACCCGTCGTAAGGCGGGGACACAAAGCCTCCGGTCCGGGGTTTCCATCCTCGGATAGCGGGGTTGCCGATAACGAGGTGCGCACTACTCGAGATGCCGGTCGGATGAAGGCTTCTCCAACGCCTCCCGCGATCAGGGTGCTGGCCGTTTAACGACCGACCCGAGTCGCGGGAGGAAAGGGGCCCGCCACGGATGCGGAGACCCCGACCGAAGCCACTGCCCAGCAGCGGGTATTCCGCCCCTCATGACCAACATGAGGAACACGCAATGACCTTGAAGAACCTAGCAATCGCGACAGCCGCGGCGCTTTCGTTTGCCGCTGTACCCATGGCTTCGGCCAACAACGCACCGGATCCGCTCCTGACCGTTGTTCCGGGTGGCTGTGAAGAAGGCGGCGTCAACAATGATGTCCAGCAAAATGCAGGATGGACCTGGGATGACGGCGGCAAGCAAACCCAATTCGGCGGCGACGCCGTCTATTCCGTCACAGGAACGATCAATGGCACACAAGTCTTCGGCCCGCTGGAGCTGGAGATCGAACTCACGCGACTGGATCTCGAAACGGCGATGCCAACCAGGATGGTCTACGCATGCCCCAACCTCACTAGCCCGGACCCGGCAGAAGAGAGCGGTTCTGCGGGCGCATGCCAGGCCCAAATCGCGGATGTGGAAGCAGCGATCGCAGAGGCGACGGAAGAGGCACTGGTCGAACTGAATGAGCTGGGTGAAAGTGATGCGTTCACCATCACCGACAGTGAATTGGTCGGTGTCTTCGTAAAGGCCATGGACCCAGGTGTTGCCAAGGGACGTGGCGGTCGCCAGAACTACGAGAAGACCGACGTTTGCGGCGAGGAGGGGGAAGCCGAATAACCCGAGGCGCAACGGAACGGCTGGAAGTGAGCAGCGCTTGGAACGCCCCTCTCCCAGCTATCAGGGCACGGACGCCTCGTAACGAAGCCCCGGCATCGCCGGGGCTTTTTGCCGAAGGAGATTGCGGGATCCGCGATCTTGCAGGACGTTGAATGCGCCGCTGCCTGGCCCAAGGTGACAGCGCGCGGGCGCAGCTAATCCAGAACGCGAAAGTCCTCCACTGGTGTCTGGAGCACGGAGATCGAGGCGCTTCACGCTTCGTGCTCTGGGTGGCGTGCTTCGGGTTTGGTGCCCAGCACTAAGGGCGACTGACGAAGGCCTGGCCACGTAGCGCCGGGCCCTAAGCGCATAGAGATTCGCTTCGCCCTCAGCGTCTTGACACTAGGTTATACCAGTGATCTATTATGGGATTTGAAAAGATGTAAATCCATAGTATCGGTAACTCCCGGAGGGATACCATGACCAGTATCAGGAAGCTCGCCCAGCTTGCCGGATTGGGGCTTGCCGCGATGGGCCTCGTCGCCTGCGGCGGCGGTGGTAGCAGTAGCGATGGCACCGGCCTGATGAGCCTGGCCGTCACCGACTCGCCTCTCGACCAGGGCGCGGAAAGGGTGGTCGTGCGGTTCACTCATGTCGAGCTGCAGCCTGTTAATGACGGGGAGCGGGTCGTGATCTATTTCGACGAGCCCGCTCGGGTCGAGGAGCCCGCTACCGACGATACCGTTGGAGCAGAGGTCGAGACCCTAGTCGAAGAGTCGGTGGACGAGTCCGTCGATGAGCCGACACAAGGCGCAGTCCGGGAGGTCGATTTGCTCACGTTGCAGGGGGAGAACTCCGAGCCACTGTTCGAGGAGGTTGAAGTGCCGGCCGGTGACTATGCGTGGATCCGCTTCTACCTAGAACCTGAGACAGGCCCCAGTTCGCCGCCCCTGTCCAATTTCGCGACCAGCTCGTATATCGAGTTCGAGGGTGGTGACAGGGCGCACTTGACCATTCCTGGAGGACTCCAGGCAGGGCTGCAGCTGGTGAGCGGGTTTACGGTCCCGGAGGGCGGTTCGGCCTCGTTCACCGTGGACTTCGATCTCCGCAACATGATTCGGCCGGATAACCAGTTCGAGGGTTACTACCGGATGCGTCGAGCCCTGCGGCTGGTGGACAACAGCAACGTCGGCGTCATCACCGGGTCCATCGAGGTAGGGTCCTATGAGGAGGAACTCTCGGGCGTGGCGGCCACCTGCACACAAGACGGTGACCGCTGCCCAGGTTTGTCGGTGTCCGTGTATAGCGCCGACCCTGTCGAGGAGAACTCAGACCCGGAGCAAGACACCGGTTTCGACGAAGGGGGCGACACGACTGTTGAGATCTCATCTGTAGAAGAGCCCCTGACGACTGCGAACGTTTTTGCGCAAGACCTCGCGGGGCAGTGGGAGTATCGTTACACGGTCGGCTTCCTGAGCCCGGGCGCGTACGACCTCAAGCTGACACTCGACGAAGCCATCCTAGACGAAGCCAATGGCGAGAACGTGGTCGCGGGCGGGAAGACGATCGTGGACTTCCCCGTCCCCGTCACCGACGAATAAGCGGATACTCAGCCGTAGAGCGTCACACGCATCCCGCGTCGCGGCTGCGTAATGCTCCAAGGGACAAGGACGTCCCTGATGTGCGTTCAGTGATAGGCCCGTGGGGCCGGCCGCTAGCATGAAGTGTGAAGTGCTGAGTGCTTCGCGCGCAGGCGCGGGCAGCAAACGGCTAACGGTTCTTGTCAGAGGCAGTACCCGGCCCAAACCGGTCAGCCACTCGGGCGGGCCGAGAGGCCCGTCGCAAGGGTAGAGCAGCCGCTCGCCATCACAGCCATCATTATCGACGACCAGCCCTGTCGGCCGGTAGCGGAAACGAGAATCCTGTCCATATATTGTCAGTATTGTTGCTCGTCACGGACAGCCGACACGGACACGGCCATCCAACCGCAAGGATGCGTCCCCGCCTCCTACCGTCCCCGTCGCCCCGCCGATACACCGCTCTACCGGTTGGTGAAAAACCACCGGGAGACCTTTCTCTCCCGGGGTAGGACGAGTGGTGGGAGGCGCGGGTCCCCCCGCATGCGGAGCCCGAACCGAGGCACTTTGCTCGTCCCATCCATGGGACACGCCCCCATCCCTGCGGGGCTTGCGCGAAAATCCGCTCCCGGCGGATTTTTCGCTGATGCTGCTAGCATGCCTCTACGAGGCGTTTCCTCTGACCTGCCCGCGGTGCGGGGCCGAGGTGCGGATCATCACCTTCATCACCGAAGCGGTGGATGTTCGGGCCATCTTGGAGCATATCGGCGAACCCTTGCCCCCGCCCCGTATAGCCCAGGCCCGGGGGCCGCCGGAGTGGTACGAGGACGTTACGGAGCATGCCATCGATGCCGAGGTATGCTCCGCCGGCGAACCCTACGCCCAGCCCGCGCCGGAGCACGAGTACGACCAGCGGGTGTCCTGGTAAAGCAGCCCCGCTGGGCTGCTGGCCCCGCCGTTGCCCGCTTTCCGCAAACACACCCATAGCCCAACGGAAAAACCGTCTCGCCACCCCTTGGCGGGCCGATTTCGGCCGCACAGGCTGCCGCCGCTGTTCAGAACGGGCTTCCCCTTGGGACTTGACAGGCCCCCGGGCCGAAGGGATATTGCGGCGAAGGTGGTTGGATTTCCTATCCTCATCCTCCACATGCAACGAGTCAGGAGTGTGCCGGCGGCTCCCGGAGGTCGCGGGCCCCGTGGATCACGGCGATCACGTCGACCTGAGCCTCGTTAATCTGGTAGATGATGCGATAGGGTCCATCAAACACCTCTCGCACAGTCTCCCGATCGTACTCGGGCACACGACGACCCGACCACGGAAACGTCCCAATCTGGCGCGACCTTGCCGTTATACGGTCCACGGTTCGTAACGCGTACACCCCGGAGTCCTGCGCGATGTACGCGTAAATCGCATCCAAGTGCTTCTGAGCAGAGCGAGTCCAGTGGACTCTCATTCTGGGAGACCGAACCGCCGTCTGACCTCCCCCAACTCATCGGTTCTACCGGCTTCAACGTCCTCGAGACCCTTCTCAATGGCCTCGCGAACGTAGATCTCGCGCATCAGGTCCTCCCAAGTAGAGTCGGCCGATAGCTGATCCACCAGCCGATGCGCCTCCTCCTTCCGGATGACATTCGACATGGCTGTTCCTCATTTCATGTTGTTTAGCAGTCCGTGATTCTAGCCGAACCAGTCGTTCGAAAAGGCCTCATCGTCTGTGCTCACGCCCAGAAACACCGTGCGATACGCACAGCATCTCATGAACGGCCGGTACGATGCCCCATGGCGCGCGGAGGCATCGGGCGAAAGCATTCCCGTAACAGCCCGGCGGTGTTCGCTCCTCAGTTGACTGGAGCCCCTCACCCATGAGGACCGGGTGCCCGCTCAGGGTCGGCAAGAGACCCTGATGGCCGACAGTGGCAGTGGTCGGCCCTTAACGGTCTCTGCGCTGCCGTTCCGCGCTGTCAGCAACGTTCTTCCAGAGCAGTCACCCAAGGGGCATTGGATTCAGGCGGGGAGGAGCGCAGGACGCCTCGAACGGATCTAGTAACGAGTTCTTCTGGTTCGACCCTTGGCGCGAAATCGGAACCCAAGCCTAGATGCCCGTTTTTCGGGCGCAAAGAAGGCCCTTCAATACGGGAAAAGGACCGTTATCCAGCGGTTTGGACTCATCCTTGACCATGTTCACCAAGACACCCTGCGCTATCGCTTAGCCCTCCCTGGACTAGCTGGCTCAGCACTTCTGTGACCACCTTTAAGCCAAGTGATCAAGGACGCCAATCCACTGGGGTATCACCGAACTGTCATCCACCCGCTATGGAGTCGTAAAGCTCGGTCCTTAGCATACCGAGCTTACCGACCGGGCTGCGGGTTGTCTGCAGGCCGTCGGGCGCGACCGGCACAGAGACAGCGGCACAAACTTCAGCGAGGATACCGATGGACGACAAGACGAGCATCACCTCTCCCGAACTGAGCGAAAACCTGGACGACAGCGAGAACGTTTCGTCCAATCCGACGGACAACCCCAGCTTCCGCGACATCGTCAACGCCGGCGTGTCGCGCCGGCAGGTGCTGAAAGGGTCCCTCGCTGCGGCGGCAGCGGGTTTCCTGGTGCCCGCCCCGGCCATGGCCTTTGGTCCCGGTGGCCGCTTCGGCCGTGGGGGGCCCAACCAGACGCTGGTGGGCTTCAAACCGCTGTCCACAGACGTTGCGGTTGCGGCTGGAGGCAAGACCGTGACCATCTCTCCGGACTACGAGTACCAGGTGCTGATCCCCTGGGGTTCGCCCATCGACCCCGCGCTCGGCGTGCCCGAATACGATGGTGACCCCGATACACGGCCGACCGCCGAAGATCAGGAGCAGCTGGTCGGCATCGGCCATGACGGCATGTTCTTCTATCCCTCCAATCTGCCGAAGGTGCTGCAAATGGAAGCGCGCCGTGGCGAAAGGCTTCCGGCAAAGGCGCGAACCGCGATGCTGGACAGCCGCGCCGGCATGCTGTGCGTCAACCACGAGTTCGGTCGCAACTCGCATGTATTGGGCAAGGACCTCCCGGAAAACAAGGAAGACGTGCGGCTTTCGCAGGCCGCCCACGGCGTGTCCGTGGTCGCCATCGCGAGCAACCGCTGGGGCGACTGGAATGCGATCTCGAGCCCCAATAGCCGCCGCATCACCGTCAACACGCCCATGGCCTTCTCGGGCCCGGCCGCGGATAGCGATCTGCTGAAGAACACGGCCAACAACCCCTACTTGGGCACGGCCAACAACTGCGGATCTGGCATGACGCCTTGGGGCACCTACGTGACCTGCGAAGAGAACTTCAACGGCTACTTTGGCTCGAATACGGACACTGTCGGCGGTTTCGATCAGCTGCAGGACGAGAGTTACGTTCGCTATGGTTTCAGCAAGAATGGTTTCGGGTACGGCTGGCACCTCTACGACGACCGCTTCGACCTTTCGAATGAAGACTACAAGAACGAGCCGAACCGCTTCGGCTGGTGCGTGGAGATCGATCCCTTCGACGGCACAAAGAAACCGGTCAAGCGCACCGCACTGGGCCGTTTCAAGCACGAAGCCATCGCGATCAAGGAGCTGGCCGACGGCCGCATTGCCGCCTACATGGGTGACGACCAGCGCGGGGACTACTGCTACAAGTACGAATCGAACCGCCCGTGGCGCGAAACCATCGCCGCCGGCGACAGCCCGCTGGACGACGGCAAACTCTATGTTGCCGTCTTTGACGGGGACATAGAACTCGATAAGGGGGACGGCAAGGGCACAGGCAAGTGGGTCGAGCTCACCTTCACCGATTCACGCATCAGCGGTGTAGGTCTTGACACTCAGGACAAGGTGCTGGTCTACACCCGGCTCGCCGCCGACGCCGTCGGTGCGACCCAGATGGACCGCCCCGAGTGGACGACAATCGGCACCGAGGGCGAGGTCTACTGGACGCTGACCAACAACACGGGCAAGGACCAGTTGGCGACCAAAGATGGGGCTCTCTTCGTCAATGAGGTCAATCCGATCTTCAATCACCAGGATGGTCACATCATCCGCACAGAGGATACGAGCTCCACATCCTTCGAGTGGAAGGTATTCATCCTCGCGCGGAACACCCGTCCGACCGATCCCGAGACCGATTCCTTTGACGGGGACGACAACCCGGTGGACTTCGAGTACGCGCGGTACCAGACGCCAGCCGACGGCGGCGCCAACACCTTCACGGACCCCGACGCCGCCTGGGCCGACCCCTACGGTCGTCTGTTCATCGGAACCGACGGTGGTCAGCCGGTCGGTTTGCAGGACCAGCTGGTCGTGTTCGACATCCAGACCGGTGAGTACAAGCGCCTGCTGATGGGGGTTAGCGGCGACGAGATCACGGGGATCACCACGACCCCCGACCAAAAGACGCTGTTCACCAACACGCAGCATCCGGGCAACGGTAACCCGACGGCAACGAACTTCCCGGCGCCGCAAGGAAGCGGAAAGATTCCGCGCGACTGCACCCTGGTCGTGGTCCGGAAGAACAACGGCATCGTCGGGTCCTGAAGCGGGACCCCGTGTCCGGTAGGAAAGCGGTGCTTCCCGTGCGGACCATGGATGGCCCGCCGGGTGAGTCGCGGGCTCCGCCTCGCGTAGGCATTGTAAAAAAGGGCTCCTTCGGGGGCTCTTTTTTTTGCCTCGAGGGAAGCAGCAGGTATTAATCATTGCATAAGTACCCGCAGTTTTAGATAATATGCGCATGAGCAGAATCGACTCGCGTAACCGGAAGCGCCGCGACGTGGTCGAGGCGATCGTGAACCGGCAAGAACCCGTTCACGAGGCGGCCCGGATCTTCAACGTTCCCCAGCGCACTGTCTTCGACTGGCTGGCGTGGTTTCGGGCCGAAGGCTGGGAGGGGCTGAACGAGAAGAAGCGCTCGGGTCGTCCTCGGAAGCTGAGCGGAGCGCAGACCAAGTGGGTCTATGACTGCATCACCCTGGGCCAGCCGCAGCAGTTCAACTTCGAGTTCTGCCTGTGGACGTTGAAAATGCTCCACGACCTGATCCGCAGCCGGCTGAAAGTGGAGCTCAGCACCAGCTCGCTGAGTCGGCTGCTGCGCAAGTTGGGGCTGAGTGCGCAGCGGCCGGTGTACCAAACCTACCGGAAGGATCCGGCGCGGGTGACCGAGTACCTGAACGTCACCTTCCCGGAAGCGATGACCA
>NZ_JAWLHP010000007.1:62199-66432 GCF_041690275.1 Thioalkalivibrio sp. | reverse complement strand
GGGCCACACGCCCGCCGCCCGGTCAGGCGCGCTTGGCGTGCGCCTCTTCGACCGCCTTCTTCAATTCGCCGTTCTCGAACATCTCCAGCGTGATGTCGCAGCCGCCGACCAGTTCGCCATTGATGTAGATCTGGGGAAAGGTGGGCCAGTCCGCAAAGCGGGGCAGGTTCTGGAACACCTCGGGATCGGCCAGCACGTTCACGTACGCGAATTCGTGCTCGCAGCGCTTCAGCGCCTCGGCGGCCCGGCTGGAAAATCCGCACATCGGGAACTGCGGCGTCCCCTTCATGAAGATCACGACGGGGTTTTCTTCCACTTGCTGACGAATGCGATCCATGACATCCATGAGAGCCTCCTGACGACTCGAATCTTTATGGGTTCAACGGTCGGTCCCGTTGGACCACGGGATGACCGTACACTATCCGCTGCGGAGGCGGGGCAACCGCTCCCGGCGCAGGATCATCCACTGCGACACGGATTCCGCGACCGGGCCCGCCGGACCGGCAGACTCAGACGTTGAAGCGGAAATGTACAACGTCGCCTTCGTGCATGACGTATTCCTTGCCTTCCAGACGCCATTTACCGGCGTCCTTCGCACCCTGCTCACCGCCGCAGGCGACGAAGTCGTCGAAGGCGATCACCTCGGCGCGGATGAAGCCCTTCTGGAAGTCGGTGTGGATGGCACCCGCGGCCTGGGGCGCCGTCGATCCCCTGCGGACCGTCCAGGCACGCACCTCCTTCGGCCCTGCCGTGAAGAAGGTCTGCAGGTCGAGCAGCCGGTAGGTGCCGCGCACCACCCGGTCGAGGCCCGGTTCGGACAGCCCCAGATCGGCCAGGAACTCGTTGCGTTCGGCTTCATCCAGCCGCGCGATCTCCGCCTCCAGCGCGGCACAGACCGGCACCACTTCCGCGCCCTCCTGCGAGGCCCGGGCCTCGACCTGGGCGAGCAGCGGGTTGTCGGCGAAGCCGTCCTCCGCGACGTTGGCGATATAGATCATGGGCTTTGCGGTCAGCAGGTGGAGGTCACGGAGCAGCGCAAGGGCCTCCGCGGAGAGGGCCTGCGCGCGCACGGGAGTGCCCTTGTCCAGACCGGCCGCCACCCGCTCCGCGATCTCGAGCCGCGCCAGCGCCTCCTTGTCCTGTGACTTGGCCGCCCGCGTCAGGCGCGTGATCGCGCGGGACACGGTGTCCATGTCCGCCAGCGCCAGCTCGGTGCCGATGATCTCGATATCCGACAGCGGATCCACCTGACCGGCGACGTGGACCACGTCCTCGTCCTCGAAACAGCGTACGACCTGGGCGATCGCGTCCGTCTCCCGGATGTGGGCGAGGAACTGATTGCCCAGGCCTTCGCCCTGCGCGGCCCCGGAGACCAGTCCCGCGATGTCGACGAATTCCACCGTGGTCGGCAGCACGCGCTGCGGCTTCACCAGCTCCGCGAGGACGCCGAGCCGCGGATCCGGCACCTCCACCACCCCCACATTGGGGTCGATGGTGCAGAACGGATAGTTCTCGGCCGAGATGCCGGCCCTGGTGAGCGCGTTGAACAGAGTGGACTTGCCCACGTTGGGCAACCCGACGATCCCGCACTTGAGACTCACGCTTCTTTCTCCCCATTCGGCACGGCCTGTGTGTGCAGCCGGCGCACCGCCCGATCCCAGTCTCCGCCCACGAGGTCGTCGACGACCCCGAGCGCTGCATCGATCGCCTGGCGCATCGCCATCGCCTCTTCCCGGCCGGGGCGCTCCAGAACATAGCCGATCACCGCCTCACGGATACCCGGATGACCGATGCCGATACGCAGCCGGGCGTAGTCCGCACCGAGATGACGGTGGAGGTCGCGCAGGCCGTTGTGCCCTCCGTGACCGCCGCCCGCCTTCAGGCGCGCGGTACCGGCCGGCAGGTCGAGGTCGTCGTGCACGACCAGGATCTCCGCGGGGGGGATACGGTAGAAGGCCGCAAGCTTCTGCACCGCGCTGCCGCTCTTGTTCATGAAGGTCAGCGGCTTCTGCAACAGGCAGGTTGCAGTGCCCGCAGCGAACCTCGCGACCTCGCCCTCGAAACGGGACTCCGCACGGAAGGTACTGCCACGATCCGCCGCGAGGCGGTCCGCGAACCAGAAGCCCGCATTGTGTCGCGTGTCGGCATAACGCGGGCCCGGATTGCCCAGACCGACCAGGAGCCGTATCGGCATTTCTTGGCCAGACCCCGTGCAGACCCGGGGCGATCAGTCCTCGGCCTCGAGGCCCTCGACGCCCGGCTCGGCCTCCTCCGGCTCCGCCTTCTCGCCGCGGGGAAGAAGCACGCTGACCACGGCGGAGTCGTGCCCCTCGTGGGCCAGCGCCACCACCGTCACACCGGCGGGAAGCACGAGCTCTGACAGGTGTACCGTCTCGCCAACATCGAGCCCGGCCACGTCCACCTCGATCGCCTCGGGAAGATCCGCGGGCAGGCACTCGACCTCGACGTCGGTCAGCTGACGGTTGATCATGCCGCCGCCGGTCTTCACGCCCTTGCAGATTTCCTCGTTCAGGAGATGCAGCGGGACCTGCACCCGGATCGCCTCGTCGGCACTGACCCGCTGCAGATCGACGTGAATCAGCGTGGGCTTGAAGGGATGGCGCTGCAGGTCGCGCAGGATCGCGCGCTCGCGGCGGCCCTCGAGATTCACCGTGAGGATATGGGAGTAGAAGGCCTCGTGCTTCAGGTTCAGCAGGATCGCGTTGTGATCGAGCGTGATCGCAATGGCGTCCTTGTGCCCTCCGTAGAGGATACCCGGCAGCTTGCCCGCGCGACGCAGGCGGCGGCTCGCACCCGATCCCTGATCCGCGCGCGGTTCGGCTTCAATGACAAAATCCGTACTCATGACGCTTTCTCCAAAATGAGCGCGCCCCATCCGCGACCAGATGAGGCGCCAGAAGGGGCCTGAGCCCCGTCGATGCCGCCCGGCTGGGCGACGGTACAGGGTCAGTCCACGAACAGCGAACTGACCGATTCCTCGGTATTGATGCGGCGGATGGTCTCCGCGAGCATCTCCGCCACGGACAGGAGGCGGATACGGCCGCAGGCCTCGGCGTTCGGCTGCAGCGGCACGGTGTCGGTGACCACGAGCTCGTCAAGTAACGAACCCTCTATGTTAGCAACTGCCGGACCGGAAAGCACGGCATGGGTCGCGTAGGCGTAGACCTTCTTCGCGCCGTGCTCCTTCAGTGCCCCCGCCGCCTGGCACAGGGTGCCGGCGGTGTCGACCATGTCGTCTATGATTACGCAGCACCGGTCTTCCACGTCGCCGATGATGTGCATCACCAGGGACTCGTTGGCGCGCGGCCGGCGCTTGTCGATGATCGCGAGGTCGGCGTCGTCGAGCCGCTTGGCGATGGCCCGCGCGCGCACCACGCCGCCGACGTCCGGGGAGACCACCGTCACATCGCCCGCCTCGCGGCGCCAGATGTCGCCGAGCAGGATCGGGGAGGCGTAGACGTTGTCCACCGGCACGTTGAAGAATCCCTGCACCTGGTCCGCGTGCACGTCAATGGTGAGCACCCGGTCGGCACCCACGGATTCGATCATGTTGGCGACGACCTTGGCCGAGATCGGCACTCGCGCGGAGCGCACCCGGCGGTCCTGGCGGGCATAGCCGAAATACGGGATCACGGTGGTGATGCGCCCGGCGGAGGCCCGGCGCAGCGCATCCACCATGATCAGCAGTTCCATGATGTTGTCGTTGGTCGGGCGCCCGGTCGGCTGGATCACGAAGACGTCCCGCCCGCGCACGTTCTCGAGAATCTCGACCTGCACCTCGCCGTCGCTGAAGCGGCCCACGGTGGCCTTGCCCAGGCGCAGGTCGAGGTGCTCCGCGACCCGCTGCGCGAGCGGCAGGTTCGCATTGCCCGCAAAGATCATCATTCGGCTCTGGTTCGCCACGGCCCCCCCGATATGAATGCATCGAACACCATCGGCCGGCCCGGGCGGACCCCGCCGGCGCGGGAATTCTAGCGCAGGATGGTGATCGGGTGTCGGTACGAACCCGGTGGCTTCCGGGCGTCCCGGTTCCCGCATGGCTGGGCCGGCAGGATTACGGCGCTGCGCGCCGCCCTCCGGGCCGTCGCCTGCGGCGACGTTCTGCCCCTTCGGGGCAGTCGAACCTTGAGCTTCGAACCCTGCCGGCCCCGCTTCGTGACGCCCAGTGGCATTCCGGCGTCACAATTCCTGTATGGCTGGGCCGGCAGGATT
>NZ_JAWLHP010000007.1:18276-62099 GCF_041690275.1 Thioalkalivibrio sp. | reverse complement strand
GGCAGTCGAACCTTGAGCTTCGAACCCTGCCGGCCCCGCTTCGTGACGCCCAGTGGCATTCCGGCGTCACAATTCCTGTATGGCTGGGCCGGCAGGATTACGGCGCTGCGCGCCGCCCTCCGGGCCGTCGCCTGCGGCGACGTTCTGCCCCTTCGGGGCAGTCGAACCTTGAGCTTCGAACCCTGCCGGCCCCGCTTCGTGACGCCCAGTGGCATTCCGGCGTCACAATTCCTGTATGGCTGGGCCGGCAGGATTCGAACCTGCGAATGCCGGGATCAAAACCCGGTGCCTTACCGCTTGGCGACGGCCCAATGACTCGTTGTCCGGCTACGTCCCGTCCGCGTCCGGAGGGTGCCACTCGCACAGTGGCGAGCGGTTGACGAGGCGCACGACCCAGCTGCGCCAGGGGTGTGGCTGCGCCTGCTGTGCCGCCCGCGCGGCGGCCGCGTCGGCGAACAGCCCGAACAGACAGCCCCCGGTTCCGCTGAGCCGGGCCGGGACTCCCTGCGCACCCAGCCACTCCAGCGCCGCGTCCACGACCGCAAGACGGCGCCGCACCAGCGGCTCGAAGACATTGCCGAAAGACCCGTACCCGGACGCCGTGATTCTCTCGGGGGGACAGTCCCGTGTCAATTCGCGGGAACCGAACATGGTTGCGGTGGACACCGCCTCCCCCGGGTCGATCAGCAGCACCCAGGGCGTGTCCGGCTCCACCGGGGTCAGACGCTCGCCAACGCCCTCCGCCCATGCCGCGAGCCCGCGCACGAACACCGGCACGTCGGCCCCCAGCCGCAGGCCCAGCTGCGCCAGGGACGGCAGCGACAGACCCAGCCGGAACAGGTGGTTCAGCGCCACAAGCGTGGTCGCGGCATCGGAACTGCCCCCGCCCAGCCCCCCGCCGACGGGGATGTGCTTGGTCAGCGCGATCCTTACCCCGAGGGAATGACCGCTGCGCTCGGCAAGCAGGCGTGCCGCCTTCAGACACAGGTTGTCGCCATTCAGGGAGGGCATCGCCGCGTCGAGCTCGACGCGCCCGGAAGACAACGGGAAGAACTGCAGCCAGTCGCAGAGATCCACGAACTGGAATACGGTCTGCAGCTCGTGGTAACCGTCCGGGCGACGGCCGGTGATGTGCAGGAAACGGTTGATCTTCGCGGGTGCCGGGAACCGGACCGAGAAATCCGCGTTCACGGCGCCGGCGCCGGCTGGCCGAGCTGCCAGCGCTGGATCCGCAGCTCCAGGCGCATGTCCCCGCGGCGCAGCTCCAGAGAGGCCGGCATCGCCGCAGGACCGGCATCCTCGAAGGCCCCGTAGCGGACCTCCCAGCCATCCTGGATCAGCCGCGACGGGCGCCCCGCCGCGTCCGCGCGGAGATCGAAGCCCGCGCCCGGACGCGCGATCCCGCGCACCCAGGCATCGAGGCCCGCGACCGGGATCTCGCGCCCGGTGATCCGCGCGATCAGCCGGTCGGGGTCGGAGGCCTGGTAACGTTCGCCGTCGCGGGTCAGCAGCATCGCGTGGCGCCCGTCGAAAATCACGCGACCGCCCCCGCGCCCCATCGGCCCCGACAGGTCGATCACCTGCTCCGGCCCCTCGGCACGCCAGCCCAGTTGCCCCGTCCAGGTCTCCTCCGGGAGTTCCAGGATCACCTGCCCGGCCAGGCGCCACGTGTCCACCGCCTCCAGCCGGGCGGAACGCTCGGCGAAGGCCGCGCGAGCGGCAGCCTCGTCTACCGATGGTTCGGGGATCGACGCACAGCCAAGGAGTCCGAACACCGCGAGGACGGCCAGCAGGATCGGCCGCAGGCGCATGGAGTTCAGGCCAGGGAAGCCGGAGGAGGCGTCAACCACAGGTCAGATCCACTCAGTCTCCCAGCTCCCGGCTGACCCGGCGCAGCCGCTCGTGCCCGGGATCGCGTTCCAGGGCCTCCTCGATGATCGCGCGGGACTCGTCGCGACGGCCCACCTCCCACAGGACCACCGCCAGGTTGCTGGCGATCTCGCTGTCCTGCATCAGGTCGTAGGCACGCTCCAGCTTCGCCAGCGCCTCATCGAGGCGGCCCATCCGGTACAGCACCCAGCCGTAGCTGTCGATGATCGCGGCGTCGTCCGGGCGCTGCTCGTAGGCACGGGTGATGAGATCGTAGGCCTCTTCATAGCGTTCGGTCCGGTCCGCGAGGGTGTATCCAAGGGCATTGAGTGCCGACACGTTCTCCGGGTCCATCTCCAGGATGGCCCGGAAATCCGCCTCGGCCGCCGGGATGTTGCCGGCCCGCTCGTGGACCAGCCCACGCAGATAGAGCAGCTGCTCCGAACCGGGGAACTCGACCAGCCCCCGCGCCAGCCGCTCGAGCGCCGCGTCGAATTCGCCGCTGTCCCGCAGCACGTTCGCCTCCACCAGGTAGGCGCGAAGGGCGATGCCTTCGTCAGGGTCCTGCTGGAGGTCTTCGAGGATCGGCCGGGCCGCCGCGTGACCCTCCAGCTCCGCCGTCAGGCGCGCCACCCTGAGGCGTGCGTCGTCGACGTGCTCCCCGGCATCCACCGCCCGATAGGACCGCCGCGCGGCCTCGAGATCCTCCGCCTGTTCATGCAGGCGGCCGAGATAGTAGTGGGCATCCGAGGTCCGGCGTCCGCTCGCGAGGAGATGTTCGAGGTATTCGCGTGCAAGCTCGAAACGCCCCGCCTCGAGACTGAGCAGGGCGGTGGTCAGCAGAAGATCCGCGTCCTCGGGGTCCATGTCCAGAAGCCGGTCCAGCTCGGGGCGCACGCGCTCGAAATCCTCCACGTCCACCAGCGCCCTGGCGTAGGCAAGACGCACATCGCGCCGGTCGGGATGCACATCCACCGCGGCTGAAAGCGTCGCCAGCGCCGCATCGTCGTCTTCCATCTCGGTGAGCACGCGGGCCAGGGTCATGCGCAGGTGCACCGCATCGGGAAAACGCTCCACGCCCGTCCACGCGATCTCGCGGGCCCGCTCGAGCTGCTCAAAGCGCAGGGCAAGTTCCGCATGTGCCTGCCAGCCAGCGGCCTCGTCGGGATTCGCGTCCACCAGCCGCTCCACGGCCCGAAGCGCGGTCGCCCGATCCTCGGACTGCGCGAGCAGGGACACCACGACCCGGTAACCCTCGTCGGTGCCGACCGCGTCGACGATGGTCTCCAGCAGTTCGGCCGCCTCGTCGTCCCGTCCGGTGGTGGTCATCAGTACCGCAGCGATCTGCATCGCCTCGATGCTGCCGGGCGACAATTCCAGCCAGCGCTCCGCAGCCGCGAGGGCACGCGGATGATTGCGGGCGAACAGGGCCAGCCGGGTGGCCCGCTCGGCGACCTGAACATCGCTGCTGAGCCGGGCCGCGGCCAGGTAATAGGTGCTCGCCTGCTCGTAGTCGCCCGACTGGGCGGCCAGTTCGGCCGCCAGCAGGCTGAACAGCACCCGCGCCTCGGAATCTTCCGTCGCCTCGCTCCCGGATATCGAGAGAATCGGGGGGGCCTCGATATACTCGGAGCCCGATGCATTGAGATTGGTCTGGGCGCAACCCGCCAGCAGCACGGCGGGGAGCGCGACAGCGAGAAGTCGCGACATGACGGGAACGTTCCACATGATTACGAGGGCTTGGACGATGGATGTACGCAACGGGTTCCACCGAGGGGACCAGGCCCCACTGTATCCGATGGCGCCACGCAGTACACTAAGGCGTTGCTGATCCCACCCGGGCGCGAAAGAATCCCGCTAAATGCTGTTCACCCTCGGAATCAATCACCGCACTGCGCCGGTCCAGGTCCGCGAGCGCCTCGCCGTCAACGAGGTCCAGCTCGGGGAGGCGCTGGATTCGCTCCACAGCGGCGTGCGGATTCCGGAAGCGGCCATCCTGTCCACCTGCAACCGCACCGAGATCTACTTTCGGGAGAACGACCATGGCGGAGAGGAACGCGTGCTGGACTGGCTGGGCGGTTTCCACGGCATCCGGCGCGACGAACTCGAGGCCTACCTGTACCGGCATCACGACGACGAGGCGGTGCTGCACACCCTGCGCGTCGCCTGCGGGCTCGACTCCATGGTGCTCGGCGAGCCGCAGATCCTGGGGCAGATGAAGTCCGCCTATCAGCACGCCCACACGGCCGGGACGCTGGGGCTGTCACTGGAGCGTCTCTTTCAGCACGCCTTCGCCACCGCCAAGGACGTGCGCACGTCCACCGCGATCGGCGCCAGCGCGATCTCGGTCGCGTTTGCGGCGGTATCCCTCGCGCGGCAGATCTTCGGGGACCTGAAACCGCTCACTGCGCTGGTGATCGGGGCCGGCGAGACCATCGAGCTCACGCTGCGCCACCTGGTGGGTCACGGAGTCGGGCACGTGATCGTCGCGAACCGCACCGTCGAGCGCGCGCACATGCTCGGCGACCGCTTCGGGGCCGAACCCATCCCGTTGACCGGACTCCCGGAGTACCTGCACCGCTGCGACATCGTGATCAGCTCCACCGCCGCCCCGCTGCCAATCCTCGGCAAGGGCGCGGTGGAACGGGCCATCCGCAGGCGGCGCCATCGTCCGATGTTCATGGTCGATATCGCGGTGCCCCGTGACATCGAGCCGGAGGTGGCGGAACTGGAGGACGTGTACCTGTACACCGTCGATGACCTGCAGGAGGTGATCAGCCGGAACATGGCATCCCGCCAGGCGGCGGCGGAACAGGCCGAGCAGATCATCGCGGCACGGGCCCACGAGTTCATGCGCTGGCTGCGCGCGCGGGATTCGGTGGAGAGCATTCGGCGGCTGCGCGAACAGGCGGAGACGATCCAGCACGAGACGCTCCTGCGCGCCGAGACCCAGCTGCGGGCGGGCCACCCGCCGGAGGACGTCGTGCGGCAGCTCGCGCACCTGCTGACCAACAAGCTGATGCACGCCCCCTGCAAGAGCCTGAACGCGGCTGCGCACGAGGGCGATGCCGATCTGCTGCACGCCGCGCATCGGCTGTTCCGGCTGCCCGGCAACGATGACGGGGACGGCCGGGACGATTCGTGAAGGAATCATTCGAACGCCGACTGGAGGGCCTGGCCGAGCGCCACAGCGAGATCGCGGGACTGCTCGCGGCGCCCGATGCCGCGGAGGACCCGGATCGCTTCCGCCGGCTCTCGGTCGAGTACAGCCAGCTGGAGCCGGTCGCCACGGCGTGGCGAGCCTGGATCCGCAACCGGGATGAACTGAGGGCCACCGAGGCGCTTCTGAAGGATCCCGAATCCGAGGTCCGGGAACTGGCGGCGGACGAGACGACGAGGCTGCAGGCGGAGGCCGAGCGGCTGGAGAGCGAGCTGCAGGCCCACCTCGTGCCGCAGGATCCCCACGACGAGGCCAATGTGTTCCTGGAGATCCGGGCCGGGACCGGTGGCGACGAGGCCGCCATCTTCGCAGGCGACCTGCTGCGCATGTACAGCCGCTACGCCGAACAGCGGCAGTGGCAGATGGAGATCCTGAGCGCCAGCGAGGGAGAACACGGGGGCTTCCGCGAGGTCATCGTCCGGGTGGTCGGGCATGGGGTGTATTCCAGGCTGAAGTTCGAATCCGGAACCCATCGGGTGCAACGGGTACCGGAGACCGAGTCCCAGGGCCGCATTCACACCTCGGCGGCGACCGTGGCCATCATGCCCGAACTGGAGGCGGTGGAGATGCCGGAGATCAACCCGGCCGACCTGCGCATCGACACCTATCGGGCCAGCGGTGCCGGCGGCCAGCATGTGAACCGCACCGACTCGGCGGTGAGACTGACCCACCTGCCCACCGGGATGGTGGTCGAGTGCCAGGACGAGCGCTCCCAGCACAAGAACAAGGCACGCGCGATGACCCTGCTGGCGGCACGGCTCTACGAGGCCGAACGCAGCCGGCAGGCCGCGGAGCAGAGCGCCACGCGCAAGAGCCTGGTGGGCAGCGGCGACCGCTCCGAGCGCATCCGTACCTACAATTTTCCCCAGGGCCGTGTCACCGATCACCGGATCAACCTGACCCTGTACAAGCTGGACGAAGTGATGTCGGGAGGCCTCGATCCACTGATCGATCCGCTGACGCACGAGCACCAGGCCGAACAGCTGGCCGCACTTGCCGACGACTGACGCGACCACCGTGGAAGGGCTGCTTGCCGAATGCCGCGACAGGCTGCGGCGGGCCGGCGTCGCGCACCCGGGGCTCGAGGCCCGTCTGCTGCTGGGCCATCAACTGGAGATCCCGGAGGTGCATCTGCTCGCCTTCGGCGAGCGACCGGTCACGGCGCCGCAGGCCGAGGCCGTGCGCGCGCTGATTGCCGCCCGTGCTGCCGGGCAGCCGGTCGCCTACCTGCTGGGCCGGCGGGAGTTCTGGTCCCTGCCCCTGGCAGTGGATGACGGCTGCCTGATCCCGCGCCCGGAGACCGAACTGCTGGTGGAACGCGCACTCCGGCACCTGCCGACGGGGCCGGCGCGGGTGCTGGATCTTGGGACCGGCTCCGGCGCAATCGCCCTGGCGCTGAAGAGCGAACGGCCGTCACTAACGGTCTGGGCCAGCGATGCCGAAGCCCGGGCCCTGGCGGTTGCAGCGGCGAATGCCCGCAGCCTCGGGCTGACGGTTCACTGGTTCCGCGGGCGCTGGCTGGAGGCGGTCGCGCCCAGGCCGCGGTTCGATCTGATCGTCAGCAACCCGCCCTACATCGCAGCCGAAGACCCGCACCTCGCCGCCGGGGATCTGCGCTTCGAGCCCCGCAGTGCGCTGGTGGCCGCCGACACCGGCCTTGCGGATCTGCGGGCAATCGCGGAAGCATCGCGCTCCCGACTGCGCCCGGGAGCCTGGCTGCTGCTGGAACATGGCGCCGACCAGGGATCCGCGGTGCGCGCCCTCCTGCGCAGGGCCGGCTACCGCGAGGTATCGAGCCACACCGATCTGGCGGGCCTCGAGCGCATGACCGAGGGTCGCGCCGCCGCCTGAATGCCGGTGCCTTCCCGTGGCGCGCCATTGGACGTGGAACTGACTGGGCAAATGATGCGGCGCCAACTACCATACAGGGCATGGACTCGACCGTTCGCACAAGGGAATTCATCTTCCGGGGGCCGCACCAAGAGAGGGACCAGGCCCCCTCGGCCGCGCTGCTGCTGGCCGACTCGCCGATGGTCTCCGAGGTGTCGGTGGCTGGCCCGAACCGGGTGCTGGCGAGCTATGACCTGCGCGAGGTGACGTTCTCCGAGATCGAGTCCGCACTGGAGGAACTCGGCTTCCACCTGGACAACAGCCTGCTCACCCGGCTGCGCCGCGCCTACTACGCCTATTGCGAGGAGACGCGGCGCGCGAACATGCAGGTCAGCTCCAACTGCTTCGGGCACTGCGCGCGGCGCATCTTCGTGCGCCATTACCAGCAGAGCGAACACGGCTGCCGGGACCAGCGGCCCTCGCACTGGCGCTCGTACTGGTGACGCCGCCCCGGCGCGGGCCGGTCGCGATTCGGAGTCCCGGGTGAACGACGAGCTCCTGCTGCGCTACAGCCGCCAGATCCTGCTGCCGAACGTAGGCGCCGAGGGGCAGGAGCGTCTGGCGGCCGCCCACGCGGTGGTGATGGGTCTCGGGGGGCTGGGTTCCCCGATCGCGGCCTATCTCGCGGCGGCCGGAGTCGGACAGCTCACCCTGGTCGATTTCGATCGCGTCGATCTGAGCAACCTGCAGCGCCAGGTCCTGCATGGTCAGCAGGACATCGGCCGGCTCAAGGTCGATTCGGCCGCGGACAGCCTGCGCCGCCTGAACCCCGCATGCCGCCTGAACACGCTGGCCCGTCGCCTTGACCAGGCGGAACTGGAGACACTCGGTGCGGAAGCCGACGTGATCCTGGACGGCACGGACAATTTCGCCAGCCGGGCGCTGATCAACCGCGCGGCGGTGGCTGCCGGCGTCCCGCTGGCCTCCGGAGCGGTGATCCGCTTCGAGGGCCAGCTGACCACCTTCGACTTCCGGGACCCATCGATGCCCTGCTACCACTGCCTCTACGGCGAGGGCGAGGAACTCGGCGAGACCTGTGGCGAGTCCGGGGTGCTGGCGAGCCTACCGGGGGTGATCGGCAGCCTGCAGGCCACGGAGGCGCTGAAGCTCCTGCTCGGATTGCCGACGCTCGCCGGGAGGCTGTTGCTGGTCGACGGGCTTACGATGAACTTTCGGACCCTGTCGCTCTCGCGCGATCCGGCCTGCCCGGTCTGTGGTCCGGCAGCGACCGCCGCGGGCGCATGAGAGCGCCCGCGGCGGAGCATGTGAACACCACGTCAACGCTCATGCCGTGGACGATGCGCGCCGAGGGATGAAAACAAGCCACGGAAGGACACGGAAGTAGATCGAAATCCGCGATTTGATCACGCATTCCGCGTATTTCCGTGTCCTTCCGTGGCCATGTGTTCACATTAACCGGATCCGTGCCGCGTGCAGCAAATCCTCAGTGGCGGGTGGAGCCCACCGTCGGCTGCGGTTCGGCGGCCGCGAACAGGGCCTCCGCATCCACCGCGTCGAGACGGTAGCGGGCATTGCAGAATTCGCAGGTCACTGCGATCTCCCCCTCCTGCTCGAGCGTTGCCCGCACCTCGTCGGGGCCGAGTCCCTTCAGCATGTCCTGCACCTTGTCGCGCGAGCAGCTGCAGGCGAAGCGCATCCCGTGCCCGGCCAGCAACCGCACCCGTTCTTCGTGGAACAGCCGGCGCAGCAGGTCTTCCGCCGCGAGATCGAGCAATTCCCCGGCGGAGACGGTGTCGCCCAGCAGGGTGAGGCGCGTCCAGTCCTCCGAATCGCGCGGCGTCGGTGACCCGTCCGGTCCCGGCATGCCCTGCAACAGCATTCCGGCGGCGCTGTCCGGACCGGCCGCGAGCCAGACCCGTGTCGGCAGCTGTTCGGAGCGCTCGAAGTACGCATCCAGTGCCGTTGCGAGCGACCGGCCCTCCAGCGCCACCACGCCCTGGTAGCGTTCGCGCCCCGCACCCGGGTCGAGCGTGATCAGCAGCCGGGCATCGGCGCCGAAGATCTGGCCCAGATCACCGTCCGGGACCTCTCCCCGGTAGCGGGCGAGTCCACGCAGCGACTGGCTTCCGGTCGCCTGCACCACCAGCAGGTGCAGCGGACCGGAGCCGGTGATCTGCAGGATCAGGGAACCGTCGAACTTCAGCGTTGCCGCGATCAGGGCGACGGCCGCATAGGCCTCGCCCAGTTGCCTGTGCACCGCGGGAGGATAACGGTGGCGTTGCAACAGGGCCTGCCAGGACGCATCGAGGTGTACCCACTCGCCCCTCACCGGGGTGTTCTCGAGCAGGAAGCGGTGCAGCGTGTCGGCCTCGGCGATCATGACTCCTCGGACCGCGACCGCGGTGCGCGCGTTCAGTCGCCCCGCAGCCGCGCCCGCAGCCGCTCGTTGACCTGGGCCGGGTTGGCCTTGCCCTGGGTCTTCTTCATCACCTGCCCGACAAAGAAGCCGAGCAGCTTGTCCTTCCCGGCACGGTACTGTTCGAGCTGCACGGGATTCGCGGCGATCACATCGTCGATGATGCGGTCGATCGCGCCGGTGTCGGTGATCTGCTTCAGCCCGCGGGCGGCAATGATCGCATCGGCGTCGCCCTCACCCGCCCACATCGCGTCGAAGACCTCCTTCGCGATCTTGCCGGAGATGGTCGCGTCCTGGATGCGTGCCAGAAGCTGCGCCAGCGCCGCCGGCGCGACCGGACTATCGCCCACCTCCAGCTCGGAACGGTTCAGCGCCGCGGTGAAGTCACCCATCATCCAGTTGGCGGCGAGCTTTGGCGCCCCGCAGGCCGCCACCAGTGCCTCGTAGTAGTCCGCCAGGTCGCGGGTGGCGGTCAGCGCGCCGGCATCGTAGGGGGACAGCGCGTAGTCGCGCACGAAGCGCTCGCGCTTCGCATCCGGCAGTTCCGGCATCTCGGCGCGGATCGCCTCGATATCCTCCGTGTGGATCGCTACCGGCAGCAGGTCGGGATCCGGGAAGTAGCGGTAGTCGTTCGCCTCTTCCTTGGAGCGCATGGGGCGGGTCTCGTCGCGGTCCGGGTCGAACAGGCGCGTCTCCTGCACCACCGTGCCGCCCGATTCGATCAGCTCGATCTGGCGCTCCACCTCGAAGTTGATCGCGCGCTCGACGAAACGGAAGGAATTCAGGTTCTTGATCTCGGTGCGAATACCGAAGGACGACTCCCCCGCCGGGCGGACCGAGACATTCGCGTCGCAGCGGAAGCTGCCCTCCTGCATGTTGCCGTCACAGATATCGAGGTAACGCACCAGCGCGTGCAGTTTCTTCATGTACGCCACCGCCTCGCGCGCCGAACCCAGCTCCGGCTCGGAGACGATCTCGACCAGCGGCGTCCCGGCACGGTTGAGGTCGATGCCCGTCATCGTGCCGAAGCCCTCGTGCAGGCTCTTGCCGGCGTCCTCCTCGAGGTGCGCCCGGGTGACGCCGATCCGCTTGCGGCTGCCGTCGTCGAGTTCGATCTCCAGGTAGCCCCGCGCGACGATCGGCAGTTCGAACTGGGAGATCTGGTAGCCCTTCGGGAGGTCCGGGTAGAAGTAGTTCTTGCGTGCGAACACGGACCGGGGGGCGATCTGCGCCTCGAGTGCCAGTCCCAGCATCACGGCCTTGCGCACGACCGCCTCGTTCAGCACCGGCAGCACCCCGGGCAGGCCCAGGTCGACGGCGCAGGCCTGCCGGTTCGGCTCCGCGCCGTAAGCGGTCGCGGCCCCGGAGAAGATCTTCGACGCGGTGTTCAGCTGGGCATGGATCTCCAGCCCGATCACGGTTTCCCATTCCATTCTTCGTCCGCCCCTAAGCGAAGGTCGCCGGCATGCGCTGATGCCAGCCCGTCTCCTGCTGGAACTGGTGCGCAACGTTCAGCAGGCGGCCCTCCTCGAAGTAGTTCCCGATCAGCTGCAGCCCGACCGGCAGACTGCCGATCGTTCCCGCCGGCATCGACAGGCCCGGCAGACCGGCGAGATTCGCCGCGATGGTGTAGACGTCGGAGAGATACATGCTGATCGGGTCCGCGCTCTTCTCTCCCAGCCGGAACGGGAGCTCCGGTGTCGTCGGGCCGGCGATCACATCCACCCGCTCGAAGGCGCGGCGGAAATCCTCCGCGATCAGCTGCCTGACCTTCTGGGCCTTCAGGTAGTAGGCATCGTAATAGCCCGCGGAGAGCACGTAGGTCCCGATCATGATGCGCCGCTTGACCTCGGCACCGAAGCCCTCGGCGCGCGAGCGCGTGTACAGGTCCATCAGGTCGCGCGGATCATTGCAGCGATGGCCGAAACGCACGCCGTCGTAACGGGCCAGGTTGGACGAGCACTCGGCCGGTGCCACCACGTAATAGGCCGGAACCGACAGGTTGCTGTTCGGCAAACTGATCTCCACCGGCTCCGCCCCGCGCTCGCGCAGCACCGCCAGTGCATCCTGCACCGCGCGGCGCACGTCCGCGTGCAGCCCGTCCCCGAAGTATTCCCTGGGCAGACCGATGCGCAGACCCTTGAGGTCGCGGTCGAGACCGGCGGTGAAGTCCTCGTCCGGACGTTCCAGGCTGGTGGAATCCCGGGGATCGAAGCCGGCCATCGCATTCAGCATCAGCGCGCAGTCTTCCGCGCTGGCGGCCATCGGACCGCCCTGGTCCAGGCTGGAGGCAAAGGCGATCATCCCGTAGCGGGAGACGCGTCCATAGGTGGGCTTCAGCCCGGTGACGCCACAGAACGCGGCCGGCTGCCGGATCGAACCGCCGGTGTCGGTTCCCGTCGCCGCGGGCACCAGGCGCGCGGCCACTGCAGCCGCCGACCCGCCGGAGGATCCGCCGGGCACCCGCTCCGGGTCCCACGGATTGCGGACCGGGCCGTAGTGGCTGGTCTCGTTCGACGAACCCATCGCGAACTCGTCCATGTTGGTCTTGCCCAGCATCACCGCGCCGGCGGCATTCATGCGTTCGACGACCGTGGCGTCGTAGGGGGCGACGAAGGAATCGAGCATCCTCGAACCGCAGCTGGTGCGCACCCCGTGCGTGCAGAAGATGTCCTTCTGCGCCACCGGCAGTCCCAGCAGCGGTGCGCGCTCACCCTGCGCGAGCCGCTGATCCGCCGCGTCGGCCGCGGCCAGCGCCTGTTCCCGGGTCACGGTCACGAAGCTGTTGATGCCGGGATCCAGCCGGTCGATACGGTCGAGATAGAGTTCGGTCAGTTCGCGGCTGCTGATCTCGCCCGCCTGCAGACGGCGCGCCCAGCCCGAAAGGGTATCGAGTGTCATCGCCGGGGTTTCCGTTGCTGGACCGGTTTGCCGATCATTCGATCACGCGTGGCACGAGATACACACCGCCCTCCACCGCGGGCGCGATATCCTGGAACCGTTCGCGCTGATCCGACTCGGTGACCCGGTCGGGACGGAGCCGCTGTTCCGCGTCGAGCGGATGCGCCATCGGTGCGACGCCCTCGATATCGGCATTGTTCAGGGCCTCGACGAAATCGAAGATGTCGCTGAGGGCGGCCGCGAAGCCCTCGGCCTCGCGGTCATCCACCGCCAGCCGCGCCAGATGCGCGATGCGGCGGACTTCGTCACTGGTCAGGGACATGGCGGACGCTTCGACGTATAGTACGCGGGAGCGCAAAGTTACCACAAAGGCCACCTTGCCCAAAGCAGCGGGGCCTTGCTAGAGTGCCGCGTCCTTTCTGCCCGCCACCAGGATCAGGTCGAGCCATGTTCAAACGCTTTCTGGGGCTGTTTTCCAATGACATCTCCATTGACTTGGGTACCGCCAACACCCTGATCTACATGCGCGGGCAGGGTATCGTACTGAACGAACCGTCGGTGGTCGCCATACGCCAGGACCGGGGTCCCGGCGGGCCCCGCTCGCTGGAGGCGGTGGGCACCGAGGCGAAGAAGATGCTGGGCCGCACGCCGGAGAACGTGACCACCATCCGCCCGATGAAGGATGGCGTGATCGCCGACTTCACCACCACCGAAAAGATGCTGCAGTACTTCATCAAGAAGGTGCACGAGCGACGGGTGTTCCGGCCCAGCCCCAGGGTGCTGGTCTGCGTGCCGTGCGGCGCCACGCAGGTGGAGCGCCGGGCGATCCGGGAATCGGCCTTCGGCGCCGGCGCGCGCAAGGTCTATCTCCTGCAGGAGCCGGTGGCGGCGGCCATCGGCGCCGGCATTCCGCTGGACGAGGCAGTGGGTTCCATGGTGCTCGACATCGGTGGCGGCACCTCCGAGGTCGCGGTGCTGTCGATGAACGGCATCGTCTATTCCGAGTCGGTGCGGATCGGCGGCGACACCTTCGACGAGGCCATCATGGCCTACGTTCGCCGGAACTACGGCGTGCTGATCGGCGAGGCGACCGCCGAACGCATCAAGCACGCGATCGGTTCGGCCTACCCCGGCAAGGATCTGCTGGAGATCGAGGTGAAGGGGCGCAACCTGGCCGAGGGCGTGCCGCGTTCCTTCACCCTGAACAGCAACGAGATCCTGGAGGCGCTGCAGGATCCCCTCCACGGCATCGTCTCCGCGGTGCGCACCGCGCTGGAGCAGACGCCGCCCGAGCTGGGCGCGGACGTGGCCGAGCGCGGCATCGTGCTGACCGGGGGCGGGGCGCTGCTGCAGCAGATCGACCGCCTGATCATGGAGGAGACCGGCATTCCGGTGGTCATCTCGGAAGATCCGTTAACCTGCGTGGCGCGCGGTGGCGGGCGCGTGCTGGAGATGCTCGACGAAAAACGCGTCGATTTCCTGACCAGCGAGTAACCGTTCCCGCCCGCCGGAGGACGTGTCATCGAAAAGCCGCTGTTCAGCCTCGGGGCATCACCCACACTCCGGCTGCTGGCCGTTCTGGTGGTCGCCCTGGCGCTGATGGCGCTCGACCATCGGTTCAACCAGCTGCAGACCCTGCGCAGCATCTTCGCCACCATCGCCTATCCCGTCCAGCTGGCGGTGGATGCGCCGATCCGGGCCGGCAGCCGGATCCTGGAATCCTTCTCGCGTCATGAACAGCTCGTGCTGGAGAACCGGCTGCTGCGCTCGGACCTGATGGAACTGCGCGCGCGGCAGTTGCGCTTCGATGCGCTGCAGGCGGAGAACGATCGCCTGCGGGCCCTGTTGCATACCTCCGCGCAGGCCACCGAGCGGGTCCAGATCGCCAAGCTCCTCGCGGTGGATCTGGACCCCTTCCGCCAGCAGATCGTGATCGACAAGGGCAGGGCCGATGACGCGTATGCCGGACAGCCCCTGATCAATGCGGATGGCGTGATCGGACAGATCCTGACGCCGCACTGGGCCAGCTCCACCGCGCTGCTGATCTCCGACCCGGGGCACGCCCTGCCGGTGATCGTGGAGCGCACCGGATTGCGCGCACTGGCCGTCGGCTCCGGCAACCCGCGGCGCCTGGATCTGCGCCACGTGCCGCCGCAGGAGGACATCGAGGAGGGCGACCTGCTGCTGACGTCGGGCCTGGGCGAACGCTTTCCGGCGGACTACCCGGTCGCGCGCATCGTGTCGGTTGAACATGAGCCCGGTCAGCCCTTTCTGGCCATCGCCGCCGAACCCCTGGCCGCGCTGGACCGCTCGCGCGAGGTCCTGCTGCTATGGACCGATGCGCCGGAGACCGACGCCGAGACGGACGCGGAGGAATGAACCCGGGATTCGCCGTGCCGCTGCCGGTGCTGTTGTCCCTGCTGGTCGCGCTGGCACTGAGCATCGTGCCCCTGCCGGAGGCGATCGCCCCCCTCCGTCCGGAGTGGGTGCTCCTGGTGCTGGTCTACTGGGGCATGGCGTTCCCGCGCCGGGTAGGCATCCTGGTCGCCTTCGTCACCGGTCTCTTCCTCGACGTGCTGCACCATCACCTTCTGGGCCAGAACGCGCTGACGCTGTCCCTGGCCATGTTCGTGGTGCTCCAGATCTACCCGCGCATGCGGGTCTTCCCGGTCTGGCAGCAGGCGGTGGTGGTGGCATCCCTGGTGGCCTTCACGCGCCTTCTGCAGATCTGGATCCAGGGGGCGACCGGACTGCCGCCGGACAGCATCTGGTACTGGAGCCCGGTGATCACCAGCGCCCTGCTCTGGCCGGTCGTCTATCACATCCTGCGCGACGCACGCCGACGCTGGCTTTTGCACCTGACCTGACGGCCTGTGACAAAATCGGGGCCCCGCGCACTGCAGGCCTGTGCGTCACCCCGCCGCCCCCCGTTACCATGAGTCACTGGTCCCGGGGGGCCATCTACCATCTCCGACCGATCAACGGGCTGCCGACATGCAAGAAACGACACGAACACGAATCGAGGCCGAGGTCTTCCAACGGCTGCTGCGACATCTGGACGAACGCAAGGACGTACAGAACATCGACCTGATGAACCTGGCGGGATTCTGCCGCAACTGCCTGGCCAAGTGGTACGTCGCGGCAGCCGAATCTAACGGCGCAGAGATCGATCTCGACCAGGCGCGCGAGATCATCTACGGGATGCCCTACGCCGAGTGGAAGCGTCTCCACCAGAAGGAGGCCACGCCGGAACAGCGGCGGTCATTCTCGGAGTCGCAGTCCGCCGGCAACGCCGATGCGTGATCACGGACTGGTCGAGACGACGGCGCAGTTGCAGGACCTGGTCGGCACCCTCGCCGGCAGCGACTGGGTGGCCCTGGACACGGAGTTCATGCGGGAGAAGACCTACTTTCCGCAACTGTGCCTGGTCCAGGTCGCCACACCGGATCACATCGCCTGTATCGACCCCCTGGCGCTACCGGATCTCGGACCGCTGTGCGCCTTGCTGGAGGATCCCGAGGTGCTGAAGGTCTTTCACTCGGCCAGCCAGGATCTCGAGGTCCTCTACCTGATGACCGGTAACGTGCCGGCCCCGGTCTTCGACACGCAGGTGGCCGCCAGCCTGCTGGGGTACGGGGAACAGGTCGGCTACGCAAGGCTCGTCGAGGCCGTGCTGGGGATCGAACTCGACAAGACCCAGTCGCGGACCGACTGGTCACGCCGCCCGCTGAAGGCGGAACAGCTGGCCTATGCGCGGGACGACGTGCGCCACCTCGTCCTGGTCTACCAGCGTCTGCAGGAAGAGCTGGAAACGCTCGGACGCACGACGTGGCTGGCCCCGGAAATGGAGGCCATCACGCGGCCGGAGCTCTACCAGCCCCGGGCGGAGGACGCATGGCGACGGGTCAGCGGGCACAAGCGGATGAAGCCGCGCGAGCTGGCAGTGCTGCGCGAGGTCGCCGCTTGGCGCGAGGAAGAGGCGCGCAGGCTCGATCGGCCCCGCCGCTGGATTCTTGGCGACGATCTGCTGCTGTTGATCGCGCGCGTCCGGCCCGGCGATCCGGACGCGCTGCAGGAACTGCGCGGGTTTCCGAAGGGCATTGGGGCGGAACGCGTGGGCCAGCTGCTGCTGGCGGTCCAGCGCGGGATCGCGACGCCGAAGGAGCAGTGGCCGGCGCTGGCGGCCCGGGCGAGGCCGCTGACGGAGACGGAGGAGGTGGTTGCCGATGTGGCGACGGCCCTGCTGCGCGATCTCGCACGCCGGCAGCGGATTGGTCCCGAGGCGATCGGCGGGCGCCGGGACATCGTTGCGCTGATGCGCGGGGATGACGATGCCCGTCTCGTGCGCGGCTGGCGCCGCGAGGTCGCCGGACGCGAGCTTCAGCGCTGGCTGGAGGGACGCAGCGCCGTGTACTGCGACCGGGGCCGGATCGCCATGTCGGAACGGGGCGCACCGGCCTCGTCATCTTCCGTCGGTCCATGATCCGGCCCCCGCACACAGAAGGGGCCTCCCGACACGGCCGTCCCTTCGTGGCCCGCGAGTTCCGTTCGTCGTGCCCGGTCCGGGCTCAGACGCTCGAATACACGCCGCGCCGGGGGGAGTTGAGCCGTCCCTGGCGCTTCAGGTAGGCCAGCGTCTGGCTGATGTTCCTGGTCTCGATACCCGAGGATTCGGCCTCGTCACGGATCTCGCTGACGGTCATTTCCGGGCGCGTGGCGACGATATCACAGAGCTTCTGGCTGATCGTCTCGCCCCCGGGACGGCGCCGGCGAGTGCTGCGGGCGCGGGGCACCGCGCCCCCCATGTCCCGGATCTGCCGGTCCATCTCGGCCAGCTCCTTGCGGTGGCGGGCCAGAAGCTCCTTGCGCTTCGCCTTCAATTCACCCAGCTGCTCCTTGATTTCCTGTTCCCGGCGCTCCGCCTCCTGCTGCTCGCGCTCACGCGCCAGCGCATAGAGTTCTTCGGAACTGAGTTCATCGATGTCTTTCCTTACGGCACTCATTAATGCTCCTCGTCTGCTGTTCGACAGGATCAAGGCCTTTACGGCTCGAAAACCAGAAGCAACAACATAATAAAAAGCGCAAGAATAAACAACAGGTCTGCTTCAACAAGGATCACTGCATGAAGACCGGGCTCAACCAAAACCAGCAGAACGAGATCCGTGCTGCAGCAATCGGATTTTATTCCATCATGCGATCCGCGCCGGTTCCCGAGGTCCGCCTGGACCTGCGCGGGCGCGCCGCCGGTCAATGGCGGATCCGTGATGGAATTGAGTTGCTGCGTTTCAACCCGGAGGCCTTTCTGCTGGACTGGGATGCACACTTTCCGGCCACCGTCGCCCACGAGGTGGCGCACTCCCTGGTCTACCGACGGCACGGACCCCGGCGCGTACGCCCGCACGGACCCGAGTGGAAGGAAATCATGGCAGCACTGGGCTTTCCCCCGGTGGTCACGCATCGCACGCCGCTCACCGGCCGCCGGAGCCGGGTTTATATTTACAAATGCAAATGCCGTGCGCATCGCCTCGGGCCCCGGCGACATTACCTGGTTACCCGACGGGGCTATCGCTACAGCTGCGCAGACTGCGGCAGTCGTCTACATTTTGACGATCATGCTGAGTGGAAATGAAGATGCGCTGAATGCCGATGCGAGCGGCCGAATGGCCCGGCGATTTTCTGGGGATACGGATGCGCGGCGGTCGCCTTTGGTAGGTGCGGATCCATTCATTTAGGCCCGCGCCCTGTTTGCCGTTAGACGGCAATGGCCTGTTGATCTCTCTGGCACGGACAGAACCGAACCGCCAACGGGCGCACCGGAACCGCGACCCGGCTCAGTCATCCGGGCCGTCCGGCGGGGACGCCGAACGCGGGTCGGCATAGCCCTGCAGCAGGCGTTCGAAGTCCGGATCCGCATATTGCCATTGATCATGCAGACGCCGCCGCTTCTCCAGGTCCCGGCGGAGCCGCTCGAGATTTCGCCGCGTCCAGGCGCCCTGAGCGCGCCAGCACCCGCGGTCCCAGTCGATCAGCCAGACGCGGTCGCAGATGTCGATCAGGATGTTGCGGCTGTTCAGATCCGCGTGGCAGTATCCGGCGTCGTGGAAGCGTCGGATGACTGCCCCGACACGATGCCAGTCGGCTGCGCCCACCGATCCCTCGCGCAGGCGCTGATGCAGCGAAAGGGCGTCGGGCACGCGCTGCGTGATCAGATCGGCGCGCCAGTAGAGCCCATGTCGCGTGAGCCGCGCGGCGACGGGACGTGGCACCGGCAGGCCCTCGTCGCGCATCGTATGCGTGAGCATGAATTCCCGCCAGGGCCGGCTCCTCTTCAGGCCCGTCCAGAGATACCGGTCGCCGAGGATCCGGGCCACGGAGCCGCCGCGCAGATAATGCCGCAGCACCCATTGCCCGCCGGAGCCGGGAATCGGCGGATCGCAGAACAGCACCCGACCGCGGCCGGTGTGGACCTCTCCGGCGCAGTAGCCGCGCTGCCTCAGGCCACCGGGTTCGAACATCCACGGCTCCGGCGCCCGTTCCAGGGCCTCGTCGTGGATCAGGTAATCACCACCGCTGCGCTGCAGCCTCCATTCCATCTCACACCCCGACCCTGGTATACCCCCGGCTCGGTCACGTCGCCGTTCCGCCAGCGAGGGATGGCAGTATAAGGCAGGACCGGCCCCGTTGGCGGCCGCGGATCGCGACCGAACCGCCTGTCGAGCCCGTTTCTTGCTAAGCTCGACCCCTCCATCCCGATGGGTGCGGTCATGAGCCCGGAAGATGTCAGCACAGCCCTGGAAGACAGCGCGAACATGATGGCGGGAACACCCCGGCAGTGGACGCGCACCATCCCCGTGAGCCGCAGGGCCCGCTTCGAGATCCGGGCCGCGCACAGCGGAGAACGCTGAATGGGGGATCGGCAGTGGCGACCGACACTCGCGCGCCTGGGCTACAACCTCATTATCCATCTGCTGATTCCAGCGGCAATCCTGCACTTCCTGTGGCGCTCGCGCCGGGAGGCGGGCTACCGCCGGCACCTCGGCGAGCGACTCGCCCTGGGGGCGCCCCCGCCACCACTCCCCGACCTCTGGATCCACGCGGTCTCCCTCGGCGAGATGCGGGTCGCCGGGACCCTCTTGCGCGCCCTCGCCGCCTCCCGCCCCACCCTGAGGCTGCTGCTCACCACCGTGACGCCTGCGGGCCGGACAGAGGCGGAACGGATGCGCGCGCAGGGGCTACCGCTCGAGGTCCGCTACCTGCCGCTGGACTCCCCGGTCCTGATGCGCCGGTTCATCACCAGGGTCCGTCCCCGCGTGCTGGTGCTGATCGAGACGGAGCTGTGGCCCAACCTGCTCCGGCAGGGTCACCTCGCGGGCCTTCCGGTCGTGCTGGTCAACGCCCGGCTCAGCCCGGCGCTGCGCGCCACTTACCGCCGGTTCCGCCTGCTCTACGGGCCGCTGCTCGGCACAATCGAATGGATCGCGGCCCAGGGCCCGGGCGATGCCCGCGAGTTCCGTGATCTCGGCGCCGGGCGTGTGGAGGTCACGGGCAACCTGAAGTTCGATCTGCCGCCAGTGCCTCCCGCACCCGCGCTGGAGCGCGCCCAGCTGGCCTCCGGACAGCTCTGGCTGGCCGGCTCCACCCACCCCGGGGAGGAGGCGCTGGTGCTGGACGTCCATCACCGATTGCAGGCGACCGGCCGCGGCGCGCGGATTCAGCTGCTGCTCGCCCCGCGCCATCCGGCGCGCAGTTCCGAGGTCATCGCGCTCGCCCGGGCGGAGGGCTTCAGCGTGATCGCGCGTTCCGCAATCGGCACCGCCGGGACCTCTGCCGACGTGATCGTCCTGGACACCCTGGGGGAGCTCGCCGCGCTCTATGCCCTCGCCGATGCCGCCTTCGTCGGCGGCAGCCTTGTTGCCCAGGGCGGTCAGAATCCGCTCGAGCCGATCGCGGCCGGATGCCCGGTCGTGATCGGGCCCGACACCCGAAACTTCGCGGACATGATCGAGCAGCTGCGGGACGCCGGCGCCCTGCTCCAGGTCGCGGACGCGGACGATCTGCTACAGGCGCTTGAGCGGCTCCTCGGGGACCCCGGGGCGGGTCGTGCACAGGTCGCGAGGGCGCGAGAGGTGGTCGCCGCCAACAGCGGCGCCACCGCGCATACACTGCAACTGCTGGAACCCCTGCTTCCCGGACCACAGGATGCCACCGGGCACACAACCCGCGCCCTGCACGATGCACGCTAGAGAGCCGCTGTTCGCCGCGCTCCTCGGGTCCCTTCTCCTGTCGGCCCCGGTCGTCGCGGAAGACGTCAGTGCCGACGGGGACCCTGAAACGGCCGAGGAGGCGGAGATCCGCGCCCTTGAACTCACTCGTGAGGGCCTGCACCGCAGCGCCTACTGGCTGGTGACCAACGTGGACAGCTGGTTCGGCGAAAAGCCGTTCGAAGAGCGCGGACGTGTCTCCGGGGCGTTGAGGACGCGCGTGCTCTACCGCCAGGACGAGGGCGTGGATACGGACTTCCGCTACCGGCTGCAGGTAAAGATGCCGAACGTCAGCGAATTCGGCTATCTCTTCATCGGACGCGACAACGAGCAGGAACTGATCCGGGACGAGGGCGAGGCCTTCCGCCGGGAGCAGTCGCTGCTGCCTGAGGACAGGAGCGACGATCAGACCTTCTTCGTCGGCATCGGACGGATGCTGCGCGAGAACCTGGACCTGAGGCTGGGTGTCCGCGGCGGCTACAAGCTCTACGCGCAGGCCCGTTACCGCAAGACCTGGTGGTTGACGGACGACTCCAACATCGACTATCGCCAGACCCTGTTTCTCGCGGTGGCCGATGGCCTGGGCACCACCACGGGACTCAACTACGCCCTGGCGCTGGGCCCGGACACCGCATTCCGATGGCGCAACTCCGCGACGATTGGAACCGAGACCGAAGGCCTGGAATGGTCGACGAGCCTCGGGCTGTTCCGGACCTTCGGCCCCGAGCGGGAATTCTCCTTCGAGCTCCTCGGGAACGGCGACACCGACGGAACGGTGCTGGCGCATGAGTATGGCCTGCGCGCGATCTACAGCCGGCCAATCTATCGCGACTGGATCATCGGGGAACTGATCGGCGGGTATTTCTGGCCGCGCAACGAGGATGATCCCGAGCGCTACGAGACCGCAGCGGTGGGCCTGGGCGTCGAGTTCCGCTTCTGAAAGGACGGCGTTCCGTTCGGAGAAGCGGAGAAATGCGAGAAACGGGGACAGTTTTATTAATCGGGATTTGTCAATCTGTCCCCATTTCTGGTTTCAATAATAAATCTGTACCCGTTTCCTCGTTTCCGGTTTCCGCCGTTTCCGTTTCTCCGATCCCTCGCTTCGGGGAGACGCGGATCGCGATGATCGTTAATGCCGGTCGGCGCAGGGCTCCAGCTGCCCGATGGCCGTCCGCAGGTCCTGCAGATCGAGCGGTTTGCGCAGGACTGTGGGATTGCCGGGCAGATGCGTGCCCGGAAAGACCGCCGGCACCTGCCCGGTCATCAGGATCAATGGCAGTACGGGGTGCCGGTCGCGCAGGATGCGGCAGAGTTCGGCGCCGTCCAGCACCGGCATCGACACGTCCGACAGCACCAGGTCGAAATCGGGCTCGAGCCGCAGGCGCTCCAGGCAGGCCAGCCCGTTATCCACCGTCGCGACGGAAGCGCCATCCATCTCCAGCAGGCGCCGCACCGAATCCCGGCTGCGCGGATCGTCGTCGACCACCAGTACGCGCAGCGTTTCCGGTGTCAGCGCGCCGGCCACGGGCTCCGGGAGGCGGGTGCACGTGCTGGACTCATTCCAGCCGGGCAGCAGAAGCCGGAATTCGGAACCCTCTCCCACCCGCGAGTCGACCTCCAGCCGGGCACCGGAGCGCAACACGAACTCGTGCACCATGAACAGACCGAGACCGTGGCCACGCTGTTTCGCTTTGGTCGAGAACAACGGCTCGAAGAGGCGGTCCAGGATCTTGCGGTCCATGCCGCAACCCGAGTCGGCCACGCGCAATTGCACGAGGTCCTGCACTTCGGTGTCACCGAGGGCCACGGCTGCGGATCCCGGACCAGGCACCCGGAAGGCCCCGATGCGCAGCCGGCCCCCATCGGGCATCGCATCCCGGGCGTTGAGCGCCAGGTTCAGCAGGGCCGCCTGCAGAAAGCCGCCGTTGCTGCAGACCGCCAGCTGCGGTTCCAGCGCGACCTCGAGCCGGATCTCGGGGGGCAGGATGTGCTTGAGGATTCGCACCAGTCCGGAGATGGCGTCCTCCACCTCCACCCGCTCCGCGGCAAACCCCCCGGTCCGGCTCAGCGACAGCATGCCCGAAGTCACCACCTTGGCCTGTCCGATGGCGCTGTGGGTCTCCTCCAGGACCTGCGTGATCTCCGGGTCCGTCCCGGTATCCCTGACGGTCTCGTGCAGGTAGTGCACGTTCGCGTCGATCACGCCGAGCAGGTTATTGAAGTCGTGAGCCACGCCGCTGGCGAGGTGACCGATCATCTCGCGCTGCCTCGCCGCCATCATGTCCGCATAGGCACGTTCACGCTCGATGGTGCTGATCATCAGGCTGCCGAAGACCTGAAGAAAGCGGACCTCGGCCGAGGACCAGTCGCGCTCGTTTTTGACCGCGTCGAAGCCCACGAAGCAGTTCAGTGCGTCACCCTCCATCACCGGCACGAGAAGCATGGAGCGGATGCCCTGGGCCTCCAGAAACGCCCGCTCCGGATGATACCGGGGGAGTTCGGAGACGCTCGGGATCACCACCGGAGCGCCCGCGTTGAGCATGCGGGCGCATTCCGGGACCCCCTCCCAGGAGACATCTCCGAGCATATGGATCATCGCCTCGACTCCCGGCGCGGTCCATTCGTGCGTGTTACTGAAGGTCCTTCGCTCGCTGTCCACGTCAAAGAGATAGGCCCGGTCGGTTCCGGTCAGCTCACCCATGCGGCCAAGGGCCCTGTCGATCAGGTCATCCATCCCCGGGCCGGGGCGCGAGAGGAACATTGCCGCGAGTTCCAGCAGTCCCCGCTCCAGCCGTTCCCGCTGACGGAGGTCCTCCTCGTCGTGGATGCGGTCGGTGAGATCCAGGGCGGTCCCCGAGATGCTGAGCGGTCGGCCGCGATCGTCGAACCGGACCCGGCCCCGCTCGCGCACGTACCGCTGCACGCCGTCCCGGCCCACCACCCGGTGTTCGATCGAGTAGCCGCCGTCCGGGCGCAGGCACGCGGACTCCAGCTCCTGACGCACCGCGGCTCGATCTTCCGGGTGCACCAGGGCGAAGAACAGCTCCGGCGTCGGCGTCACGGATCCTGGGGGAATGCCGAGGATACGGAAGGTCTCCTCACTCCAGACGAGTTCGCCGGTCACGTAGTCCAGATTCCAGCTGCCGAGCTGCGCGATCGCCTGTGCCTCGCGCAACGCGGAATCGCTACGGGCGGGTTGCTCGGCGGACGGGTCCTGCCGCGCCAGGGTCATGCGCGGCCCCCAAGCCCGTGCCGACGGCAACCCGGCCGCGACCGACAGGGCTCGTCTCCGGGCTTCCCGGGACTGGCAGTCATGAGGAGGCTGCGGCCGATGCGCCCGTCAGGTGGATACGGTAGCCGGCACCCCGCACCGGCAGGATCGCAAGGTCGTCGATCCCCGATTCCCGCAGCTTGCGACGGATGTTCGCCACGTGCACGTCCACACTGCGATCCTCCGATGGCTTGACCTCGCGGCTGCACAGCGCGTCGCGGGTCACCGTTCGCCCCGGGTTCTGCATCAGCTGCAGCAGGATGCGCGTCTGCGTCTCCGTGAAGCGGACCCGCGCCACCTGTCCGTCCTCGCGGGACAGGGTCATGTCATCGCGTTCGAGCATGTAGGGCCCGACCCGGGCCCAGGCGCGCGGAGGCGGGCTCAGGGAGTGACGCCGCAGCACGGCCCGAACCCGGGCGAGCAGTTCTTCCGGATCAAAGGGCTTGGTCACATAATCGTCGGCACCGGCATCCAGCCCCGTGATCCGGTCCTGCAGGTCGACGCGCCCGGTCACGATGATCACTGCGGCGCTGGTGGAGCGCAGCAGTTCGCGCGCCAGATCCATCCCGTCCTCGGAACCCAGATTGAGGTCCAGCAGCACGAGGTCGATATCGTTCTCCCGGCACAGCTGGCGCAGCACGGGACCGCTGGCCACGCGGGTTACGAGGTGGCCGTCGCGGCGCAGGTAGCGCTCCAGTGCCCGGGCCATGCGGGCATCATCCTCCACCACGACGACGCGTGCAGGGGTTACGATGGAATCCATGCTGTCGGCTGCCGGTCCGTGTCAGTCTTCCAGAATGTACACCGTTCCGCAGTACGGGCAACGCATGCGCCCGTCCGGGGACTCGTCGATCGGCAGGTAGACGCGCGGGTGCGACGCCCACAATGCGGTTTGCGGGGTCGGGCAGTTCAGGGGAAGCTGGCTGCGGTGCACGGTGACCGTGGTCTCCGCATTGGCCGGCTTGAATCGCTCCTGCTGCTCGGCGGTGTGTGGGTTCGGCATCGGGCCCTCTCCTTTTCGCTTCTATTGTTGGTGGAGCGCGGGTCTCAGACGTGGGTCAGCCAGGCCTCGTGCTTCGGGTGCCTGCCCTTGACCACATCGAAGTACAGCGACTGCAGGCGCTGGGTGATCGGGCCTCGCGTGCCCTCGCCGATCGGCCGGCCATCCACCTCGCGAATCGGCGTGACCTCCGCGGCGGTGCCGGTGAAGAAGGCCTCGTCGGCGATGTAGACTTCGTCACGGGTGATCCGCCTCTCGACCACCCGCAGGCCTTCCTCGTCCGCCAGCGCGAGGATGGTCCGTCGCGTGATGCCGTCCAGGGCCGAGGTCAGGTCCGGCGTGTGCAGCACGTCGTCGTGCACCAGGAAGATGTTCTCACCGCTCCCCTCGGCGACATAGCCCTCGGTATCGAGCAGCATCGCCTCGTCATAGCCGCAGGAGATCGCCTCCTGCAACGCCAGCATGGAATTCATGTAGTTGCCGTTGGCCTTTGCCTTGCACATAGTCACATTTACATGGTGACGGTTGTAGGAAGAGGTTCGCACGCGAATCCCCCGGGTCATGTTCGCCTCGCCGAGGTAGCTGCCCCAGGTCCAGGCCGCGACGATCACATGAACCTCCAGGTTGTCCGCCCTGAGCCCCATGCCCTCCGCGCCATAGAAACACATCGGCCGGATATAGGCGGTCTTGAGCCCGTTCTCGCGCACTGCGGCGACCTGCGCCGCGCTGATCTCGTCGGCGCCGTAGGGCATAGGCATTCCGAGGATGCGTGCCGAGTTGAACAGCCGTCGCGTGTGATCCTCGAGGCGGAAGATCGCGGTACCCCCCTCCGCCTCGTAGGCACGCACACCCTCGAACACGCCCATGCCGTAGTGGAGCGTGTGCGTCAGGACATGGGTGCGGGCATCGCGCCAGGGCACCATCTTGCCGTCCATCCAGATCACTCCGTCGCGATCCGCCATCGACATCGTCGGTCTCTCCTCAGTCAGTCTTCCCGGGCGCCGCGGTATCGGCCGCGACGTCCCCGAACAGCTCATCCCAGCTGTCCATCACCTGCTTCCGCAGCGCCCGCAGATCCTCGGGCGGGTCGCTCACGCGGGTGCTTGCTCCGGCCAGCGTAAGGCGGTGGATCCGGTTGCGCATGTCGCGGTAGGCGTCGGCCAGGGCCGCCCCCAGTGCCGGAGTGATCACGCCCGTCCTCCCGAGCACCTCGAGCGTCCGCACCTTGTCGGGCCAGTCGCAAACCTCCGGATGCCTGCGCGCATTCGACAAAACCCAATATTGAACCATGAACTCGATGTCAGTAATACCACCGCGGTCGCGTTTCAGATCAAATACCCCGGGATCGCGCGATGCATGCTCCGCCAGCATCCGGGCACGCATCTCCACGACCTCCCTGCGCAGCGCCGCGGAATCGCGCGGACGCGCGAGGATCCACCGGCGGACCTCGGCGAAGCGCTCACCGAGGTCGGCATCCCCGGCAACGAATCGCGCGCGCACCAGCGCCTGGTGCTCCCAGGTCCAGGCCGATCCCTCCTGATAGCGCCTGAAGGCATCCAGACTGCTGACCAGGAGCCCCGAGAGACCGCTGGGCCGCAGCCGGGTGTCCACCTCGTAGAGCCGGCCGGCGGGCGTGAAGGCACCGAGCAGGTGAACCACCCGCTGCGCCACGCGCCCAAAGAACTCCGAATTCTCGATCACCCGCGGGCCGCTGGTACGGGCGGGTTCTCCGTTGCTGTCGTGCAGAAAGACGACATCGAGATCGGAACCGTAGCCCAGTTCGAAGCCACCAAGCTTCCCGTAGCCGATGATCGCGAAATGCGCCCGGCGCCGCGCAGCCCCCTCTCCGCACCAGGGTTCACCGTGACGCTCCACCATCAGGTTCCAGGACAGCTCCAGCACCCGTTCCAGCAGTACCTCGGCCAGCCAGGTGAGGTGATCCGAGACCCGCATCACCGGCAGGTGCCCCATGATGTCCGCCGCGGCCACACGCAGGGTCTGAACCTGCTTGTACTGCCTCAGGCGGTCCAGCACCTGTTCCTGATCCTCCACCGGAAACTGGCCCAGTTCGTGGTCGAGCTCCTCCTTCAGCCCCTCGCGTCCCGGGGGCGCGTACAGGACTCTGGGGTCGAGCAGCTCGTCCAGCAGCAGGGGATAATGCGTCAGCTGATCGCTGATCCAGGAGCTCGCATCGCAGAGCTTCACCAGCTGCGACAACGCCAGCGGGTTCTCCACCAGGAGCGACAGGTACACCGAGCGGCGCGCGATCGTCTTAACCAGTTGCAGCGCGCGGGGCAGCGCGGGATCCGGGGCGTCCAGTTCGGCCAGCGCCCCGAGCAACAGGGGCATCAGCCGATCCAGCCGCTGCCGGCCCGTTTCCGAGAGACTGCGCGTGACCGGGCTGTCCCGGAGGCCCCGGACACCCTCGTATGCGGTCACCGGGTCGTCGAAACCCATGTCCCTCAGAAACGGCAGCGCCTCTTTCTCATCCAGTTCCATGGACCAGAGCTGGCCGATCATCCGCGTGCGCCGGGTCCCCGGGGCACCCTCGAGGGAGTCCCCGTTCTCCCGCTGGGGCGCCGAAAAGACCTGTTCGAATTGCGCCTGCACCCGTCGCTGTTCCCGCAGCAGGGCCATCTCGAAGGAGGCCTCATCGGTGAAACCCATGGACAGGGCGAGCCGGGTGCGGTCGAAGGGATGCGCCGGGAGCCGGTGGGTCTGCTGGTCGTTCTGCATCTGCAGGCGATTCTCCACCCGGCGCAGGAAGCGATAGGCGGTGACCAGCTGGTCCACCGCGTGGGGAGGCAGGAGCTGCCGCTCACCGAGCAGGTCCAGGACCCCGAGCAGGTCACGGCGCTGCAGTGCACGATCGCGCCCGCCGCGGATCAGCTGGAAGACCTGTCCCACGAACTCGACCTCGCGGATACCGCCTCCGCCATGCTTGACGTCCTCCACCCGCTCCCGGCGCGCCGACTCCTCGTTGATCATGCGCTTCAGGTCGCGCAGGTTCGCGAAGGCGCCGTAATCAAGGTAGCGTCGGTAGATGAAGGGACGCAGCTTCTCCATCAGGCGTTCGCCGGCCGCCGGCTCACCCGCGATCGCACGGGCCTTGATCAGCGCGTAGCGTTCCCACTCGCGCCCGTGTCCCTGGTAGTAGTCCTCCATCGCGTCGAAGTGCATCACCAGGGGTCCGGAGTCGCCGAAGGGCCGCAGGCGCATGTCGACCCGGTAACAGAATCCCTCGGGGGTCGCCTCGGTCAATGCCGCGATCAGGGAACGCCCCAGGCGCTGGAAGAACTCCTGGTTCTCGATGCTGCGCCCGCCATCCGTGGTGCCGGGGTGCCAGTAGGCGAAGATCAGGTCGATATCCGACGAGAAATTCAGCTCGCCGCCACCGAGCTTGCCCATCCCCAGGACCACCAGCGACTGCGCCGCACCCTCGTGGTCACGGGGGGTCCCGTAGCGCTTGTGCAACTGTTCCTCCAGCCAGCCGAGCGCCCCCTGCACCAGGGTCTCCGCGAGCCTCGTGAGGTCGTGCATCACTTCATCGAGACCGGCCTCCCCGAGCAGATCACGCCAGGCGATCCGGATAAGCTCGCGGTGGCGCAATTCCCGCAGACAGGCCTTCAGCGCCGTCTCCTCGGCGATTGCGGCCAGGCGCTCCCGAAGCCAGCCCCGTACCTCTTCGTCGGAACGCGGCGGCATCCGACCGTTGGCGTCGAGGGACTCCAGCACGTACTCCGGGTGCCGCATGCTCGTCTGCGCCACGTAATCGCTGCACAGCAGGACCAGCTCCGCCCCCGGAATGTCGCCGGGGAAATCGGGCGCACGCTCGCGGAACCCTTCCAGCAGGAAAACGGCACGCTCCCGCGCCGCGGGCGGGAGGGATTCCAGCGGGATCGGGGGCGTCACGCTCATCAGCCAAGACTACCAGTCCCGCCTGCTCGGCGTGAACACGAAGGCGCGGCCCACTCTGACTGTTGACTGAGACACGGATACGAATGACAATGGTTCTTGTTCGTGACTTGCGAACCAACACCATAACGGAGTGAAAAAAATGTTCCGAAATTCCCTGAGACTCCTCGGCATCGCGGCACTTGGTGCCGCAATCGGCCTGCCCGTCTCGGCCAGCGCCGACGGTGAGGTCAACGTCTACTCGGCCCGCCAGGAAAACCTGATCAAGCCCCTGCTCGATGACTTCACCCGGGACACCGGGATCACGGTCAACCTCCTGACCGGACGCGCCGACGAGCTGCTACAGCGCCTTCGCCTGGAAGGACGCAACTCTCCGGCCGACGTGCTGATTACCGTGGACGCCGGAAACCTGCACCAGGCCAAGGAGGCGGAAGTGCTGTCCCCCGTCGACTCCCCCGTGCTCAATGAGCGCATTCCGGAAAACTTCCGGGACGTGGACGGACACTGGTACGGGCTGTCGCTGCGGGCACGCCCGATCATGTACAACAAGGACACGGTCGATCCCTCGGAGCTGTCAACCTACGAGGCGCTGACCGACCCGAAGTGGCGCGGCCGCATCTGCATCCGCTCCTCCTCGAACATCTACAATCAGTCCCTGGTCGCATCGATGATCGCCAGCAACGGCACCGAGGCCACGAGCGAGTGGGCCGAGGGCCTGGTCGCGAACTTCGCGCGCCCCCCGCAGGGCGGCGACACCGACCAGATCCGTGCCGCCGCGGCCGGTGTCTGCGACATCGCCATCGCCAACACCTATTACCTGGGTGGAATGCTCGCGGGAGATGATCCCGAGCAGCGTGCCGTAGCGGAACAGATCGGCGTGTTCTTCCCGAACCAGGACGGCCGCGGAACCCACGTGAACATCAGCGGCGCCGGCGTAACCGCGCACGCACCGAATCCCGGGAACGGCGTCCAGCTGATCGAGTACCTTACCAGGGAGGAGGCGCAGCGCTGGTATGCCGAGGTCAACCAGGAGTACCCCGTGCGCCCCGAGGTGCCGGCCAGTGAGACCCTGCAGAGCCTCGGCGACTTCAAGGCGGACAGCCTGAACCTGTCCCTGCTGGGACAGTACAACGCAGAGGCCGTCCGCATCATGGACCGGGCCGGCTGGCGCTAGCGTGAAGGTCGCGCCCTTCTCCCCTCCCCCGCAAGCGGGGGAGGGGGCTTTCATCGTCGGGAGTGGCGCCAGGGCCATGACCGTTGGCCGCATGTCGCCGGGGTCCGGCCTCGCAACGCTGGCGCGAGACGGGCCGGACTGTATTCGGATCGCCGTATTCGCCCGCTTTGTTCGCGGAGACAGCCCGTCCCTCCCGGCATTGCTCCTGCATTGAAATACCCCGCGCGGCCTTCCGGTTGCGGCACGTCCGGGGGACCCCCAGTGTCTTCCGGAATATGAACGGTTATTATTTGCGGCGATGATCACGGAAGCCGCCTCCCAACCTGCGCAAGCCCCCAGATCCTGGCTTCCCGGCCGTCTTGCGCGGCCCGGCATCTGGCAGATCACTGCGGTCACCGTCGCCCTGGTCCTGGCCCTGCCCGTGCTCGTGATCTTCGCCCATGTCTTCATTCCGTCGGGCGAGGTCTGGTCCCACCTTCGCGAGACCATGCTCGGCGAGTACGTGGCCAACTCGCTGCTGCTGCTGTTCGGGGTGGGCGTCGGCGTCCTGGTGATCGGGGTGCCGGTGGCCTGGCTGGTCAGCGTCTGCGAGTTCCCGGGCCGGCGCGTCTTTCAGTGGGCACTGATGCTGCCGCTCGCGATGCCGGCATACATCATCGCCTACACCTACACCGGCATGCTCGATTTCGCCGGTCCGGTGCAGACCCTGTTCCGGGAACTGACCGGGCTGGGTTTCGGGGAGTACTGGTTCCCGGAAATCCGGTCGCTGACCGGGGCGATGCTGATGCTGACCCTGGTCCTGTACCCCTATGTCTATCTGCTGACCCGGGCGGCGTTCCTGGAACAGTCGGTCTGCGTGCTCGAGGTCTCCCGGACCCTCGGCAGCGGCCCTTACGCCAGTTTCCTGCGGGTGGCGCTGCCGCTCGCGCGCCCGGCGGTGATTGCGGGCCTGACGCTGGCCCTGATGGAAGTCCTCGCGGACTATGGCACGGTCGCCTATTTCGGCATTCCCACCTTCACCACCGGCATCTTCCGGACATGGTACGGCCTCGCGGATCCCGCTGCAGCCGCACAGCTCGCCGCCGTGCTGCTCAGCTTCGTGTTCGTGCTGATCCTCCTCGAGCGATGGTCGCGGATGCGGGCGCGCTTCCACCACACCTCTTCGAGGTATTCCAACCTGCCGCGCTACCGCCTGCGCGGCTGGAAGGCGAGCGCCGCGGTAGCCGCCTGTCTTCTGCCCGTCCTCCTCGGCTTCCTGATCCCGGCCATGCAGCTCTCGATCTGGGCGGTGCGCACCCGCGAGCACTGGATGAACCCCGACTTCGCACAACTCGTGTTCAACACCTTCTATCTCGCGGCGATGGCGGCGGCGATCGCGGTCACTCTGGCACTGGTCCTGGCCTATGCGCGGCGGATGCAGGGCGGCCCGATCACCGCGATCGCGGTGCGCGTGGCCGGGCTCGGCTACGCGGTTCCCGGAACCGTGATCGCGATCGGAGTGATGCTGCCCTTCGCATGGTTCGACAACACGTTCGACTCCTTGATGCGCGACTGGCTGGGCATCTCCACCGGGCTGCTGCTGTCCGGTACCCTGTTCGCCCTGCTGTTCGCCTATGTGGTGCGGTTCCTTGCGGTGTCGCTGCAGACCGTCGAGGCCGGGCTCGGCAAGATAAAACCGAGCATGGACGACGCCGCGCGCTCACTCGGGGTGCGTCCGCTGGGCACGCTGACGCGCGTGCACCTGCCGATCATGCGCGGCACGCTGCTGACTGCGCTGCTCCTGGTCTTCGTCGACGTACTGAAGGAACTGCCGGCAACGCTGATCCTGCGCCCGTTCGACTTCAATACCCTCGCGGTTCGCGCCTTCGAGCTCGCCGGGGACGAGCGCCTGGCGGAATCATCCAGCGCCGCGCTGGCAATCGTGCTGGTCGGGCTGCTACCGGTTATCCTGCTCAGCCTGACCATCGAACGATCCCGTCCGGGGCAGCGGCAGCGGATGCGCCGGCGGAACGGCGACTCCGCCCGGACGGAGCCGATCGCCGTTCCGGCCGGCACGCGAGGCGCATGACCATCACAAGCAGAAATCCCGCTGCCGCCGCGGAGGTGGTACTCGACGACGTCGACGTCGGCTACGCCGGCCAGCGCGTCGTGCACGCGATCTCGCTGGAACTCCCGCGCGGCCAGATCGGCTGTCTGCTGGGTCCGTCCGGCTGCGGCAAGACCACGCTGCTGCGCGCGATCGCCGGTTTCGAGGGCGTGATGCGGGGAGAGATCCGTCTCAACGGCGAGAGCGTCAGCCGACCGGGTTTCACGCTGCCGCCGGAGAAGCGCAGCGTGGGCATGGTGTTCCAGGACTTCGCACTGTTCCCGCATCTCGACGTCGCCGGCAACATCGCCTTCGGTCTCCGCCGCTGGAGCCGCGGAGACCGTGACCGCAGGGTGCGGGAACTGCTGCGGCTGATCGGCCTGTCGGGATACGAACGCGCCTACCCGCATGCACTCTCCGGCGGCCAGCAGCAGCGCATCGCGCTGGCGCGGGCGCTGGCGCCGAGGCCGGAGCTGCTGCTGCTCGACGAACCCTTCTCGAACATGGACGTTGAACTGCGCACCGATATTGCCCGCGAGGTCCGCGCCATTCTGCGCGCCGAGGACACCACCGGGATCCTGGTGACCCACGATCAGAACGAGGCCTTCGCCTTCGCCGACCGCATCGCGGTACTGAACAATGGCCGGCTCTCGCAGTGGGACAGTGCCTATCACCTGTACCACCGGCCCGCCGACCGCTTCGTTGCCGATTTCGTCGGCGAGGGGGCGATCATCCCGGGCAAGGTCTGCGAGAACGATTGCGTCGAGACCGCACTGGGCAGGATCCGCGGACCGCTGTCCGATCGTTTCGTTCCCGGCACGGCCCTGGATGTCCTGGTGCGTCCGGACGACGTCGCGCTCGACAACGAGCAGGGCGAGATCGAGGCTGAGGTGCTGTCGAAGGCGTTCCGTGGCGCGGATTTCCTGTATACGCTGAGACTGCGCGACGGCACGGAGATCCTGTGCGTTGCACCGAGTCACGACAACTTCGTGGTGTCGGATCACGTTCGGCTGCGCCTGAACTTCTCACACCTGGTGGTGTTTCCCCGAGGCGAAAGCGGCGCCACACGGCGCTGAGGGCGATGCGGCACCGCCGGCACTGCGCCCGGCGCGCGATCCATTCGCGTTATCATGGTGGACCCATGCATGATGAGTCATGGTGAACAGGTCGCGCCGGTCCCCCCAAGCGTCCCCTCCTCATGGCCGCGCAGACTCGATGACGCACCCCGAACAACCAAGGCGAGTCCGACCGCGCACGGAATTCCGTTCCAGGATTCTTTCCGGGCTGCTGCTGATGGCGCTGGGCGCGATCTCGCCCGTGATGGCCGAGGACCAGCCCCGCCTGCAGATCGAGGGTGGAACCGCGGAACAGCGGCAGAACATCCGGGCCTTCGTGCCCATGCGACGCTACGAGTGCGAGCTTCCGGCCGCCCGGGAAACCAGGATCACGCGCACTGCGGCCGACCGCGCCCGCCAGGCGTTGCGGGCGCTGGGTCACTACCAGCCGGACATCGATGTCGCGCTCGCCCGCACCGGGACCTGCTGGGACCTGAAGGTCACGGTGGAACCGGGGCCCGTGGCGCGCATCGTCGAGGTGGATGTCCGGGTCACCGGTGAGGGCGCCGACGATCCCGCCTTCGCGGCGGTGGTCTCGGAGCCCGGCATCGCCCCGGGTGATCCGCTGCGGCACGATGCCCACGACCGCCTGCGCTCCCGTCTGACGGGGATCGCCTCGGACCGCGGGTATTTCGACGCCGAACTGAGCGAAAGCCGGCTGCTGGTCGACCCGGAATCGAACGAGGCGCGGATCCGGATGCGTCTCGACAGCGGGCCACGCTACCGCTTCGGCGGCATCACGCTGGAGCAGGAGATCCTGCAAGACGCCTTCGTCGCCCGGCTGTTCCCGTTCGAGCGCGGTGATCCGTACAACTCCCGGCAGATCATTCAGCTCCAAAAGAACCTGAGGGACAGCGGTTATTTCGACGCGGTACGCGTACGCCCCCTCCTGGACGCGCGGTCGGAGGGAGAGGTGCCGATAACGACCGAGATCACTCCGCGCAAGCGGACCGCCTACGAGATCCGCCTCGGGTATTCCACCGACATCGGCCCGCGCCTCGGGGTCGGGATCGACCGCCGCTACGTGAACCGGCGCGGACACCGTTACAACGCCGAGGCCGAACTGTCGGAGAAACGTTCCGGTATCGGCTTCACTTACGACATCCCGCTGGCCGACCCCTTGAACGACAACCTGAGCCTGTTTACCTCCTACACCACCGAAGACACGGACACCAGCGAATCGGACCGCTTCCAGGTCGGCATCAGCCGGATCCAGCGTCTTCCATCGGGCTGGCAGACGACCCAGGGTCTCCGCTACGAGTATGAGGACTTCACTGTCGGCGACGTGCGTGACACCTCGAGGCTGCTGATTCCCTCCTACCGGATCAACCGCACCCGGGCGGACGACTTTCTCTACCCACGCAACGGGTATCGAGTGGACCTTCTCGGCCAGGGTGCGGCGGAGCAACTGGCCTCCACGGTGACATTCGTGCAATTGCGGGGCAATGCCAAATGGATCTCCGGACTGGGCGCCGGGAGGCTGATCCTGCGCGGCGAGGCCGGACTGACCGGCAACGCGCGCGTGGAGCAGCTGCCCACTTCGCTGCGCTTCTTCGCCGGCGGCGACACCAGCGTCCGCGGCTTCGGCTTCGAGCGGCTCGGTCCGGAGGATGACCAGGGCAACGTGATCGGCGGACGGCACCTGCTGGTCGGCAGTGTCGAATACGATCATCCGATCGGCGAGGGCAACTGGGGCGTCGCCGTATTCCTCGACGCGGGCAACGCCTTCAACGACTTCGACGACTACGATCTGAAGGAGGGCGGCGGCTTCGGAGTGCGCTGGCGCTCCCCGGTCGGACCGATACGTCTCGATCTCGCCCACGCCCCCGATTCCAAGGACAGCTTTCGGATTCACTTCACGATGGGACCGGACCTGTGAGGCGTTCGCTGCGCATCGTGCTGGGCCTGCTGGGCTGGGTGCTGATCCTGGTGCTGCTGGTGCTGGCCGGCGCCGTCGCCCTGGTGGCGACCGAGGACGGCACCCGCTGGCTGTTTGCCCAGGCCGAGCGTCATGCCCCGGTGGAATTTCGCGTCGATACGGTCGATGGAACGCTGTTCCGCGGGCTGTCGCTGACCGGACTCGAGGTGGAGTCGGCCGGGACGCGGGTGTTCCTGGAGCAGGGGCGGGTCCGGCTGGACGCGGTCCCGCTGCTGAGGCTCACCGTGAGGTTCCCTGAACTCAGCCTCGCGGGCCTGAGCATCGAATTGCCGGAACCCGAAACGGAACCACCCGAAGCGCCCGAGCCGCGGGCGCCGCTGGTATTGCCGGATGCGATCGAGCTTCCGGTAACGGTGGCGATCGAGCGGTTCGTGCTGGCGGACCTGCTGCTGCTGCGCGGTGGTGAAACACTGCTGGAAGTGGACCGGCTTGCCCTGAGGCTCGATGCCGGCCCGGAGGCCCTGCGCCTGTCGGCGCTGGAATTCATGATGCCGGGAGTCGAGGCACGGGCCGATGCCGAACTGCGGCCCGCGGGCGCCTACCCGGTGCGTGCCGAGGGACAATGGCGCGCCTCCTTGCCCGAGGCGCCGGCGGCGGCGCTGGGGACCACGCACGCCGAGGGCGAACTGGTGATCGACGGCAACCTGCTGGGATCGCTGGTGGCCACTCACGACCTGCAGGCCGGAGTGTCGCTGGATACCCGGCTCACCGCGGAGGATCTGCTCGGCACTCCGCAGGTGCGCCTGCACAACCAGTGGACGGCCTTCGAATACCGGATCGACCCGGAGACCGCCGCCGCGATCGATGGCGGCGAGATCACCCTGCACGGGGGGCTCGAGGACTGGACCGCGACCGCCGCCACCGCCGCGCAGCTGACCGGCCTGCCGGCCGTCCGGCTCGAGGCGGCACTCGACGGTTCGATGGAACAGATCGCGATCGAGGCGCTTGACCTGCGCAGTGATGCCGGCCAGGCCAGCCTCCGGGGCCAGGTGGGTCTCGGAGAGACCCTGACCTGGGAACTGCAGGCCGGAATCCGCGGACTCTCGGCCCAGGCCTTCGGTCTGGAGCCCGAGGCCACGATCGAAACGCTCCTCCTCGACAGCGCCGGCTCGTTGCCACAGGTCCCGGACCCGGGCCTGGAAGACCGGCTACTGGCGATCGCGGCCTCGATGGAGATCAGCGAACTTCGCGCACGCGTGGCCGGGCAGGATCTCGAGGGCCGCGGCCGGATACGGGTGGAACAGGGGACCGCCAGCATCGAGGAGCTGTTGCTGCGCCTGGGTCCCGAGGGAATCCTGCGGGCCAGCGGCGAGGCCCAATTGGGGGCCGAGACGCCCTTTGACCTGTCGCTGTCCGCGGATGCGCTGGACCTCGGCTTCCTGCTCCCGGAACGGCAACTCGCGCTGGACCGGCTTCGCTTCGCGGCCGCGGGACGCATCGGCCTGGAGACCCGCGACCTCCAGGCGGAAATCAATCTGACCGAACTCACGGGCCGGGTCGACGGGCAGCCGGTCGATGGGATCGCCGCGGCGGCCGTCAATGGTCAGCGCATCCGGATCGACCGGCTGGACCTCGGCGTCGGGGCGAACCGCATCACCGCGAGGGGCGACATCGACGAGATTCTGGCACTGGAGCTGGCGGTGGACGCGCCCGAACTCGACCGCATCCTCCCCGAACTCGCCGGGCGGATCCAGCTGGATGCGGAGCTCTCCGGCACGATGGAGAGCCCGCGGGTCACCGCGACCGGCGAGGGATCAGGGCTGCGCTATGCGGAATTCGGACTGGATGGCCTGCAGCTCCGGCTGGACGCGGGCCTGGACCCGGAGGCCCCGGCGGAGCTGGACCTGCGCCTGTCGGGCATCCAGGCCGCGGCACAGAACATCGAGGAGGTCCGCGCCACGGCCGATGGGCGGGCCTCGGACCACCGGCTCACGCTGGCGGTCGATGCCGCCGATCTCGGCCGCGTCGAACTGCAGGCATCGGGTGGCTACGAGCTGGACCGGAGCCGCTGGGACGGGCGGCTGGAACGGCTGGACATCGCGCAGACGCTGGCGGGTGAATGGGCCCTGCGGGAGCCGGTGCGGGTGAGTGCGAGCCCGGAGCGCGCAGCCCTGGGTGAGCTCTGTCTGGGGCGGGAGGAGGCGCGGCTGTGCCTTCAGGGTGACTGGGAAGAGCGCAGGGGGGGACAGGCACGCGCCTCTCTCGAGGACGCCGATCTCGCCTGGCTCTCTCCGCTGCTGCCGCCCGAGACCGCGATCGAGGGCCTGCTGAATGCCCGCCTGCGCGCCTCGGTGGATCCGGCGGGGCGTCTGCAGGCCGAACTGGACGTACCCCCCGCCGCCGGCCAGGTCGCGTTCGCAATGATCGACGGCACGACAAAGGAGATCCCGTACCGGGACCTGCGGCTCGCGGTTCGGGTCGACGACCGCAGCGTGGATGCCGATGGCGGCCTGTCCTTCCTCGATGAAGGCGATGCGCGCGCCACGCTGCAGCTGCGGCCCGAGGGCGGAAGTTTCCGCATCGACGGCGAACTCCGTGCCGGCCTGGACAGCCTTGAGTGGACCGGTGCCCTGTCGCGCGAGGTTCAGGACGTGCGCGGGCGCCTGCTGGCGGATCTCCAGATTGGAGGGTTGCTCGAGGCTCCGCAACTGAGCGGCGATGTCCGGCTGGAGGAATTCAGCGCCAGGATCATCGAGGCGGGCATCACGCTCGAGGTCCCCCGGCTCGTCGCCGAGGCGGTCTCGGCGGAAGAGATGCGTCTCGACGGGGAACTGCGTTCCGGCGGCGAGTCCCTGTACCTGGAGGGTGAACTGGTCTTTCAGGACCAGCAGCCGCAGGCCGGAATCCGCATCCGGGGCGAGCGCTTCCTGGCGGTGGACCGCTCCGATATCCGCGCGCGCATCAGTCCCGAACTGAACGTCGAATTCCGCCCCGAGTTACTGACGGTTCGGGGCGAGATCGTCATCCCCTCGGCGATGATCCGCCCCCCGGACCTGCCCCCGGGCTCGGTCCCTGTATCGCAGGATGAGGTGGTGGTGGGCGAGGAGGCCGAGCCGGAGGCCGCGTTGCCAATGGACATCCGCGTGCGCGTGATCCTGGGCGACGACGTGCGCTTCGACGGCTTCGACCTCGAGGCCCGCTTCGCCGGCGATCTCGACCTGGTCGACATCCCCGGCCGCCCGTTGCAGCTCTTCGGGGACATCGAGGTCCCGGAGGGCAGCTACCAGTCCTGGGGCCAGGACCTGAGCATCGAACGCGGACTCGTGATCTTCCAGGGTCCGGTCGACAGCCCGCAGCTCGATCTGCGGGCGGTACGACGGGTGCCTGCCCATGACGTGGTGGTCGGCGTGGAGATCGGCGGCACCCCCGACGCACTGAGTTCTCAGGTCTTCTCCGAACCCCCGATGGACGACACCGAGGCGATGGCCTTCCTGCTGACCGGTCGGCCTCTGTCCGGTGCCTCCGAGAGCGACGGAAACCTGATCGCGGGCGCCGCGGCCGCCTGGGGTCTGGAACAGGCCGGGCTGATCACCCAGCGCCTCGGGAGCGAACTGGGGCTCGAGGTCGAGCTCGACACCGAGGGCGGCCTGGACGAGAGTGTCCTGACCATCGGTACCTATCTGTCGCCGCGGCTGTTGCTCAGTTACGGCATCGGTCTCTTCGATGGCGGTTCCCAGGTAATGCTCCGATACGAGCTGACCCGCTCACTCAGCGTGGAGACCACCTCCAGCGCCGATGAACAGGGCATCGACCTGATCTACCGTATCGAGCGCTGAACGGGCACCCGCCGCCGCCCACCGGATGCTGCATTTGCCGCACCCTGCGCGATATCCAGCACCGCGTGGCATCCGCGCGCAGGCGGAAACCCCCGCGGCCGCCCGATTCCGGCACTGGCACGGACGCTGCATAAACGGCGTCGAGTGCGCAGGTGGAGTGGCCGGCAGTGGAAGGGGACAGGGCGAGGCAGAGACGGGCATCGCGACCGGGAGATCGCGCGATCCTGCTGGTGATGCTCGGGAGTCTTGCACTGGGCGCGTCGCTGGTGCACGCGGTGCTTGGGCAGCCCCCTGCCCGCCCGCACACGACGTCCGCCCAGGAGCTCGTCCGCGAACTGCGGCTGACCGGGCTGGCGCTGTTCACCGAGGCCCGTTACACCCGTCACCCCGCGCTCGCCGACCGGTTTGCGCCCTTTCAGAACCATCCGGCCGCACTGGAGCACTTCCCTTCCGGGAGCCTGATCCGGCCGCCTGCGCACCTGCATGACTGAGCTGCGCCGGACCCTGGCGCGGCAGCGCTACCTGCTCGACCACACCGTGGCCTCGATGACCCGGCGGCGGGCCCGGAACCTGGGTCTGTTGCTGGTCTATGCGGCCATGGTCTTCCTGCTGGCCTCGGTCCTGTTCTACTCCAGCGCGCTCAAGCACGAGGCGGCCCTGCTCCTGGCGGAGGCGCCGGACATCGTCGTGCAGCGGATGGTCGCGGGCCGCCACGCACTGATCTCCGGGCAGCACGCGCAGACCCTGCGCGGAATCCGGGGCGTCCGCGCGGCGGAGGGCCGGCTTTGGGGGTATCACTACGATCCCGCCGTGCGGGCCAACTACACCCTCCTGGTTCCGCCGGGAGCCGGCATCGAGCCGGGCACCGCGGTCATCGGCCCGGCACTCGCGCGCGCCCGCGGTGCCGAGAGCGGTGACGTGCTCGGTTTCCGCGGCCATGACGGCACGCTACGCCCGTTTCAGATCGCCGCGGTCCTGCCGCAGGAGTCGGCCCTGGCCAGCGCCGATCTGTTCCTGGTCGCGGAATCCGATTTCCGGGCGCTGTTCGGCATCCCCGACGGCCAGTACACCGATCTGGCGCTGCAGATCCCGAATCCGCGCGAGGAGCGGACCGTGGCCGAAAAGGTGCGCGAGGCGTTGCCGGACAGCCGCCCGATCCTGCGCGACGAGATGCTGCGCACCTACGACGCGGTCTTCGACTGGCGTTCGGCGCTGGTGCTGCTGCCGTTGTCCGGCACGCTGCTGGCCTTCGCGATCCTCGCCTGGGAGAAGGCCTCGGGCCTGTCCGCGGACGAACGTCGCGAGATCGGGATCCTGAAGGCCATTGGCTGGGAGACCGGCGACGTGCTCGCGATGAAGCTCTGGGAGGGCGGACTGCTGTCCCTGCTCGCCTTCCTGTTCGGTACCGCCGCCGCTTACTGGCACGTCTTCGGCCTGTCCGCGCCGCTGCTGGCCCCGGTGATGCAGGGCTGGTCCGTGCTCTACCCCGACTTCCGCCTGACCCCCGCCATCGACGCGACGCAGCTCCTCGCGCTGTTCTTCCTGACCGTGCTGCCCTATCTCGCCGCCACCCTGGTGCCGGTATGGCGCGCCGCGGTCACCGATCCGGACGAGGTGATGCGGTGAACGCGCGGGTGGAGCTGCACGGCGTGCGCAAGGCCTTTCAGGAGGGTCGTCCCAACGCCTTCTGGGCAATCGACGGGATCGACCTGTCGCTGCCCGCCGGCGGCGTGACCGTGCTGGCCGGGCCGAGCGGGTCTGGCAAGACCACGCTGCTCACGCTCATCGGCTGCCTCGCGAGGCCGACCGAGGGGCGCGTGCGACTCGACGGCCGCGACATCTCCGGTCTCCCGGAGCCCTTCCTGGCGGCGCTGCGCCGGCAGACCTTCGGATTCGTCTTCCAGCGCTTCAACCTGATACGCGGCCTGACGGTCCTCGACAATGTGATGCTTCCCGCCTATCCGCTGGGCACGCCCCATCGCTCCCTGACCCGCCGTGCCACCGGGCTGCTGGAACGGCTGGGGATCGGCAACCGGGTCGATGCGCAGGTGGAATCCCTGTCCGGCGGCGAGGCCCAGCGCACTGCGATCGCGCGCGCGCTGATCAACGACCCCGCGGTGCTGATCGCCGATGAACCCACGGCGAACCTGGACACCGCGCTGTCGCTCGCCTTCCTCGACATCGTATCCGGCCTTCGCGCCGACGGCCGCACCCTGCTGCTCAGCAGCCATGACCCGCTGGTGCGCGAGGCCTCTGTGGTCGATCGGGTGGTGGAGCTGCGCGACGGCCGGCTGGTCGCGGACCATCAAGGCAAGCGGGGGCCTGCCGGATGATGGTGCAGACGCCAATCCTCGCGCTGCTCCTGGCCGACCTGCTCGGCCTGCTGCTGCTGATCCCGGCCGGGCTGTTCGCGCTGCAGGTGCTTCGTCACTGGGACCCTTCCAGCGGCCATGCACGCCAGCTGCGCCTGGAAAAGCGGACCCACCTGGTCGCGGCCATCCTCGGACTGGTGTTCCTCGCCCAACTCCTGGCGCTCCCGCTGTTCGTCCACGCCGTGGATCGCATGGCCCTGCAGATCGTCGGTGCGATGTGCGCGGTGGGGACGCTGAACGCAAACCCCTGGGGCCTGCCGGCGCTGCTGCTGCGCATCGGCCTGTTCTTTCTCGCCGCCGCCTGGCTGCTGATGCACCGGATGGACAGGCGCGCACCCGACTACCCGCTGATCCGCGCGAAGTACGGCCTGGTGCTGCTCATCCTGCCGCTGGCCGTGGTCACCGCCGGCACCCAGCTCGCCTTCTTCCTGCAGCTCGATCCCGACGTGATCACCTCCTGCTGCGGCAGCCTCTTCAGCCAGGACAGCGAGTCGGTGGCGGCGCACATGGCCGGACTGCCCGCGCTGCCAACGATGATCGCGCTGTACGGCACCATCGGGCTCGCGCTGGCCGCGGCCGGGGTCTACCTGCGCTGGCGCCGCGGCCTGCTGCTCTTCGGGACCCTCGCGGCGCTGAGTTTCCCGGTCGCGATCGCCGCGATCGTCGCCTTCCTGTCCCTGTACGTGTACGAACACCCGCTGCATCATTGCCCGTTCTGCCTGCTGCAGCCCGAATACGGCCGCATCGGCTACGCGCTGTATCTGCCGCTGTTCGTCGCCACCGCCCTGGGCATCGGCCTCGCGTTCACCTCCGCATTCGCGCAACGGGAAGGCCTGCGCGCCGTACTGGCGAGGGCCGCGCCGCCGCTGGTGGTCGCCGCTGCAACCGGGCTCGCTCTCTTCGCCGCGCTGACGGCCTGGCTCTCCTGGCAATCCAACCTGATCCTGCTCGGCTACTGAAGACATGCATACGCCCAGAACAGTCATCGCCTTCCTGGTGCTCCTCGCGCTGCTCGCCGGCTGCGGCAGCGAACGGACGACGGTCGCGAACGACGAGCCGGCCCCGCCGCTGGAACTGGAGCAACTCGCAGGCGGCCGGATCGCGCTGGAAGAACGACTTGGCGAGGTCGTCGCCGTGCGCTTCTGGGCCGACTGGTGCCCCTTCTGCCGGGGAGAGATGCAGGCACTGGAACCCGTCTACCAGCGGCTGCGCGAACAGGGCCTCGAGATCCTCGCGGTGAACGTCGGCCAGGACCGCAGCCGCGTCGAGCGCTTCGTCGACCGCGTCGGCTACTCCTACCCCACCCTGCTCGACCCCGACTCCACCATCGCCCGCCGCTACGGAGTGATCGCCATCCCCGTCACCTTCTTCGTCGACCGGGAAGGCATCGTCCGCAGCCGCATCCTCGGCGAATCGGACGCCGCCACCTTCGAGCGCCTCGCGGTGCCGCTTCTTGCCGAATCCGAATCCAACGCGGTACCAGCCTCAAGCGCCAGTAGGCGAAACGGGCACGCGGGGCCAGGTTCGACGCTGGTCGGCGAGGGGGAACGGCCTTGAGCGGGACGCCGTGTATACATCCCTGTAGGCTTGACGGCAGCATCCGTGCTGCCGACACCCGTTCAAGGCCGCTCCCCCTCGCCTCTTGCCGGCCAGCGACAGGGATAACCATTCCCACACGTCGACTGGGACTCACTCTCGTGCCTGCCGCACGACCCCTGCACGGCGGTCAGGAGGCGTTGTGGGGGGGAGCACTTCCGGACTGCAGGAGGCCATGGATGGCCGACTTCAAGCGCCCATGGACGGCTCGAGCGTGTCCGGAAGTGCTCCCACCCACAACGCCGGGGACCCCAACCGCTCCCCGGCACCTGCCCGGCCCCAACATCAGCAACAACCGCAACAGCCAAGCCCATGCAGCCTGAGTACACGTGGGTGATCGCTTTTCTCGCCGGCCTGCTGGGCAGCGGTCACTGCGTGGGGATGTGCGGAGGGCTGGTGTCGGCCTTCTTCCTGAAGATGGGCCGTCACTCGAAGAACCCGGCCACCTATGCAGCCTACCATGGCGCGCGCGTGTCGGTGTACGTGGCCGCCGGGGCCGCCGCCGGTGCGGTGGGGCTGCTGATCTCGGCCGGGTCGCTGGGCGTTGCGCAGGGGGTCCTGATGATCCTCGCGGGCATCATCGTGATCCTGCTGGGCCTGGACCTGCTCGGCATCGGGCCACTGCGCCGCTTTGGCATCTCGGTGCTGCCCACCGGACTGCTGAATCACGCGCTGCGCACCGCCGACCGGCGGGGGCCACTGGCCGGTGCACTGATCGGCGGCACGATCAATGGCTTCATGCCCTGCTCCCTGACCCTTGCGGTCGCCGTGCAGGCCACCACGGCGGGCGGGCCTGTGCCCGGCGCGGCACTGATGCTGGCCTTCGGCGTCGGCACCCTGCCCTCGATGCTGACGCTGAGCGTCGTTGTCGGCCGCCTCGGCTGCAAGGCCCGGGGCCGGCTGATGCAGGCCGCGGCCCTCTGCGTGATCGCTCTGGGCGCAGCCACCCTTTACCAGGGCATCAGCTATTTCCAGGTAATGCGAGGACTGACGGGTGCCTGAGCGAGCCTCGAACAACCCCCGCTCGCCCGCCCGCAGCGGTTCAGAGGGGTACCGGGTGA
>NZ_JAWLHP010000007.1:0-18176 GCF_041690275.1 Thioalkalivibrio sp. | reverse complement strand
CAGCGGTTCAAAGGGGTACCGGGTGAGCCGGATCCGGACTGTAGGAGGCCATGGATGGCCGACTTCAAGCGCCCATGGATGGCTCGAGCGTGTCCGGATTGGGCTCGCCCACCGGCAGCGGTTCAAAGGGGTACCGGGTGAGCCGGATCCGGACTGTAGGAGGCCATGGATGGCCGACTTCAAGCGCCCATGGATGGCTCGAGCGTGTCCGGATCCGGCTCGCCCGGTACCCCGGAGACCCCTCAGGCCAGTAGGCCCAGTAGGCCCAGTAGGCCTGACGCTCGGGCACGGCGCAGTCACGAAGCAAACGACGACAAACGGAGGCAGGACATGCACAGGAGACAGATGATCAAGGGCGCGATGACGATCGGGCTGCTGGGCGCATTCGGGCGGGTTGGTGCGGACGAACCACCTGCCTGCGAGGGTGATGGCACGCCGCTGCAGTTCATGCCGAGGACGTCGCCCGACCCTGAACCACTGGTGGACGAACTGGAAAAATACCCCCGCTGCCCCTACTGCGGCATGGACCGCAGGCAGTGGCACCACAGCCGGCACCTGGTGCACTACGACGACGGACGAGTCGATCCGACCTGCTCGCTGCACTGCGTGGCGATCAGCCTGAGCCTGAACATCGATCGGGGTCCGAAGGCCATCTACGCGGCGGACTTCGGCAGCGAGCTGACGCCGCGCCCCCTGGTGAATGTGGATGACGCGAGCTACCTGATCGGCAGTGCGCTGCCGGGGACCATGACCGCACGGAGCAAGATGGCCTTCGCGTCGGCGGCAGCCGCAGAGGCGGCGGAGGCCGCGCACGGCGGCGAACCGGGGGGCTTCGACACTGCGCTCACCGCCGCCTACCTGGACATGGCCCGGGACACGGCAATGATTCGCCGTCGCCGCGCGGAACGGCGCGCGCGACGCGAGCAGCAGCAGTGAGCGCGGCCGGGTCAACGTGAACACGGGAGGAGGATCCCATGCACAACTCTGTCTTGCGGTTGCTGATCCTGATTGCCCTGGCCCTGCCGGGTTCTGCCTCGGCGGCCGGCATCGAGGTACCGGACCCGCAAATGCGGGATACCTGTCCGGTGTGCGGAATGCTGGTCGCACGCTACCCGGCCTGGATTGCCACCGTGCTCTACGGCGACGGTCACACAGAGCACTTCGATGGCGCCAAGGACCTGTTCAAGTACCTGTTCGACCTGCCGCGCTACGCGCCGGACCGGACCCCGGACGAGATCAGCGCGATCGGCGTCACCGAGTACTACGGTCTCGCGCGCATCGATGCCCGTGCGGCGTGGTACGTGATCGGCTCCGACGTGCTGGGCCCGATGGGGCACGAACTGGTGCCGCTGGAAAGCGAGGTCGATGCACAGGAGTTCATGGAGGACCATCAGGGCGCGCGCATACTGCGCTTCGAGGAGGTCACGCCGGATCTAATCGAGAGGCTCGACGCCGGCCGCATCCGGTGAGTCGCGAGCCCGCGGCGTCCGGAGGACGCGCACCGCGGCTGTCGCGGTCGCGCGTCAGTCCTCGATCGCGTGCTTCTTGAGCCGGTACAGCAGGGTGTTGCGGCTCAGTCCCAGAAGCCGGGCCGCCCTGGCCTTGCAGCCCCGGGTCCGTTGCATCGCCTGGCGGAGCAGGTCGTGTTCCAGGGCCTCGAGTTCGAGACCCTCCGCGGGGAGCTCCACCAGATTCCCCGGTTCCGCGGGCGACCTCGGATCTGCGCCCGAGGCGTGCCGCAGGCCCAGGTTTTCCGCACCGAGCACCTGTCCGGGCAGCAGAAGCACGAGCCGCTCGCAGAGGTGGCGGAGCTCCCGCACGTTGCCGGGCCAGGGGTGAGCCAGCAATGCCCGCCGCGCCGACCGGTCCAGACGGGGTGCGACCGCGCCGTGTCTCTGCGCCAATTCGGCCAGGAAGTGCTCGGCGAGCAGCAGCACGTCATTGCCGCGCAGGCGCAGCGGCGGCAGCTCCAGTGGCACCACATGCAGACGGTAGAAGAGGTCGCGCCGGAAGTAGCCCTGGTCCGAGGCCGCGTGCAGGTCCCGGTGGGTGGCCGTCAACACGCGGACATCGGCCTTCCGCGCGCATGGGTCTCCCAGGGGTTGCCTCTCGCTCCGCTCCAGAAACCGCAGCAGCTTTGGCTGCAGCGACAGCGGGAGATCACCGATCTCGTCGAGGAAGAGGGTTCCGCCCTCGGCGGCACCCACGAATCCCGGATGGTCGCGTTCCGCCCCGGTGAAGGCGCCGCGACGGTGGCCGAAGAGTTCGGACTCCGCCAGTTCCGAGGGCAACGCACCGCAGTTCACCGCAATGAAGGGACCTCCGGAACGCGGGCTCAGGCGATGCAGCATCCGCGCCAACTCTTCCTTTCCCGTGCCGCTCTCGCCGAGGATCAGCACGGGGCAGTCGGCCTTCGAGACCAGCTGGGCGGCGCGCAGCACCGTCTCCAGTTCCGGGGACTGACCGAGGATGTTTTCGGTGTGCATCACGGGGACCATAACGCCGTCTGAGACCCTGATTCTAGCAAAGGCCGGCCCGGGGCACCGGGGGCGAGCCCTGTCGCCGGTTCAGCGTGGGAGCGGTTTCGTGGGAGTGGTTTCGTGGGAGCGGCCTCTGGCCGCGATGGCCCTGGGCACGGAAAGCCGGATCGCGGCTGGAAGCCGCTCCCACGAAAACCCCTCCCACGAGCCCCGTGGAAGGCGGATCCTGTCGGCGATCCGGCGTCGGGGAATGTCGCCCAGAGGCTGCTCCCCTAAGGGGCCCACCTGGGGGGTCCGCAAAAAAGAAAGGGCCCCGCAAGCGGGGCCCCGTCGCTCCGACCGGCCTGGTGGCCGGTCGACGCGCGCGTCGCAGTCGATTAACGGACGCGCTGGCGAACGTCGGTGGTGACTTCCACGCGACGGTTCAGCTCGCGGCCCTCGCGGGTCGAGTTGTCGGCGGTGGGACGTTCCTCACCATAGCCGACCATGCGGATCGCGTCGGGACGCACGCCCTCGCTCTCCAGGTAGTCGACCACGCTCTCGGCACGGCGCTCGGACAGCGTCTGGTTGTACTCGGCCGGACCGATGTTGCAGGTATGACCCTCAACCAGCACCGAGGTGTAGGTGACGTCCGCGGCGGTCAGGCTTTCCGCCAGCTCGCTCAGCGTCTCGCGTCCTTCCGAACGCAGCGTCGCGCTGTCGAAGTCGAAGAGCGTCTCGGCGCTCAGGGTCGTGGTGGTGAACTCGGGAGCAGGGGCCGGGGGCGGCGGTGCCGGGGCCGGGGCCTCTTCCGCCACGGGCTGGATGTAGCCCTCGCAGTACTCGTGCGTGACGCCCTCGGGCGACCACTGAGTGGTGCGCACACAGTCTCCGCTGCCGTCCACAACGGCTTGACCGGTGGTGTCAGCCGGGTTTGCCGCCGGTTGGGCATTCACGGAAGCCATGCCGCTCATTGCCAGGCCGGCGACGGACAGCGCCAGGAAATTCTTGATTTTCTTGCCATGCATATTTTCGGTCTCCTCACAGTGAATCCGGTTCATCCGGAATGATGATTGCAAAAACCTTGGGCCCTCCACGGGCTGCCCGGGGCACGAAACCCGATTCGCACAGACTTCCCGCAACATCTTGATATTGGCACAAGCGTAACGGTTTTGCACCCCTGAAGGCAAAAAAATGTGTCCATAAGGCAACGTGTGTGACTTTTTCGCGACAGAGCGGTTAGCGGCGCCGGCCTTCGCACTCCCGGCCACGGGGTCCTACCAAACGAAAAGACCCCGCAGAGCGGGGTCTTTCCGGTCACTTCGACGGACGGGCCGGCCTTACATCATGCCCATGCCGCCCATACCACCCATGCCGCCCATCTCGTCCATGCCAGGCGCGCCACCCTTGTCGTCCTTCTTCGGCAGCTCGGCGACCATCGCCTCGGTGGTGATGATCAGCCCGGCGACAGAGGACGCATTCTGCAACGCAGTACGGGTCACCTTGGTGGGATCGAGGATCCCCATCGCGATCATGTCACCGTACTCGCCGGTGGTTGCGTTGTACCCGTAGTTGCCCTCGCCTTCCCGGATCTTGTTCAGCACCACGGACGGCTCTTCACCGCAGTTCATCACGATCTGGCGCAGCGGCTCTTCCATTGCCCGGCGCGCGATTGTAATGCCGATGTCCTGATCGTGGTTTGCGCCCTTCAGGTCGCCGATCGCCTCGAGGGAGCGCAGCAGCGCGACACCGCCGCCCGGCACCACGCCTTCCTCGACCGCGGCTCGGGTTGCGTGCAGCGCGTCTTCCACGCGGGCCTTCTTCTCCTTCATCTCCACCTCGGTGGCGGCACCGACCTTGATCACGGCCACGCCCCCGGCAAGCTTCGCGACGCGCTCCTGGAGCTTCTCCTTGTCATAGTCGGAGGTGGCCTCCTCGATCTGGGCCCGGATCTGGTCGACCCGCGCCTTGATGTCGCCGGGGTTGCCGGCGCCGTCGATGATGGTGGTGTTCTCCTTGGTCACCTGTACCTTCTTCGCGCGGCCCAGGTCCTCGACGCTGGCCTTCTCCAGCGACAGACCGACCTCTTCCGAGATCACCTGGCCACCGGTGAGCACCGCGATGTCCTGCAGCATGGCCTTGCGGCGATCCCCGAAACCGGGGGCCTTCACCGCCGCGACCTTGACGATGCCGCGCATGGTATTCACCACCAGCGTGGCGAGCGCCTCACCCTCGATGTCTTCGGCAACGATCAGCAGCGGCTTGCTGGTCTTCGCCACGCCCTCGAGCACCGGCAGCAGGTCGCGGATGTTGGAGATCTTCTTGTCATAGAGCAGCACGAAGCAGTCGTCGAGTTCGGCGCTCATGCTCTGCTGGTTGTTGATGAAGTACGGGGACAGGTAGCCGCGGTCGAACTGCATCCCCTCGACCACCTCGAGTGCGTTCTCGAGCGAGGAGCCCTCCTCGACGGTGATCACGCCCTCCTTGCCGACCTTCTCCATCGCATCGGCGATGATCTCGCCGATCGATTCGTCGGCGTTGGCGGAGATCGTGCCGACCTGGGCGATCGCCTTGCTGTCGTTGCAGGGCTTGGAGAGCTTCTTCAGCTCCTCCACCGCGGCGATCACGGCCTTGTCCACACCGCGCTTCAGATCCATCGGGTTCATGCCCGCGGTTACCGACTTCATGCCCTCGAGCACGATGCTCTGGGCCAGCACGGTCGCGGTGGTGGTGCCGTCTCCGGCCACGTCGGAGGTCTGGGAGGAGACCTCCTTCACCATCTGGGCACCCATGTTCTCGAACTTGTCCTCGAGCTCGATCTCCTTCGCGACGGACACGCCGTCCTTGGTCACGGTGGGGGCCCCGAAGGCCTTGTCCAGCACGACATTGCGGCCCTTCGGACCGAGGGTCACCTTGACCGCGTTGGCGAGGACGTTGATGCCGCGGACCATGCGGGTCCGTGCATCGTTACCGAAACGGACTTCTTTTGCGCTCATTTCTGAATTCTCTCCTGAACCTGTTGACTGGGGACCGGACGGAGGGGCATCAGCCCTCGATCACCGCCATGATGTCGTCTTCGCGCATCACAAGGACGTCATCGCCACCGACCTTGACTTCGGTGCCGGAGTACTTGCCGAAGAGGACCTTGTCGCCCTCCTTGACGTCCAGCGCGCGCACGTCGCCGTTCTCGAGGATCTTGCCTTTGCCGACGGCGACGACTTCACCGCGGATCGGCTTTTCCGCCGCGGAATCCGGGATCACGATCCCGCCGGGGGTGGTGCGTTCTTCTTCCATACGCTTCACGATCACGCGATCGTGCAGGGGCCGCAGATTCATGGACGAACTCCTCTCAGATGTTCTCGTTGAAAAACGTTGGGGGATTTGGCGGCGGCGCTGTTAGCAGCCGACCCGCACGAGTGCTAATGATAGGAGCAGAAAGATGGCTGTCAAGGGGCGCGACGCCCCGATGTCAGCCTGCGGGGAAGGGGAGCCCGCGAGGCGGGCGGAGGGTCACCGGTCGTGCCGGTCGGTCAGGTGATCGTTATCCCGCTTGCGGAACTCGCCCTCGATCGTCTCCGTATCCGCAGAGGCCGATTGACCCCCGGCCGAGGTCCAGACCGCCCGGCGCCGCAGCAGCCCGGCGGCGGCGGAGGCGCGAAGTGGCGGCACCAGCAGCGCAAAGCCGATGGCGTCGGAGAAGAATCCGGGGACCAGGAGCAGCACCGCGGCAACAACCAGCAGCCATGCCTCGAGCAGCTCCCGCGCGGGGAGTTCGCCCCGCGCCAGCAGCTCCTGCATGCGCCGCCAGTGCGCAAAGCCCTGGATCCGGAAGATCAGCAGACCCACCGCCGCGGTGACCACAACCAGAACAACGGTGGTCAGCGCGCCGACCGCGCCCCCGACCCACGCGAATCCGAAGATCTCGAGCAGGACCGCGCCAAGAAACAGGAAGAGCGGGAACAGGGGGTGACGCATCGCAGACTCCGTCGCGGGCACCCCATTGCAACACCGAAGACCCGTTGCTGTCGACTCCGGCGGCTCCGGCATCGCCGTGACCGCGACCGTGGCACGGAACCTGGAATTTTCGGTCGGCTGGCGCGTCATTGCGGAAGCTGCAGATGTCTACGGACCGTGGAGCCCCCAATGCTGACGACGCTCAACCGCATTCTGCTGGCGCTGGTCGCCGCGACCTTCCTCCTGCTGCCCGCTGCGTCTGCGCTGCAGGCGGCCGTCGATCCGCGCGATCCCTACGCGCACTTCTTCCACCCGACCTTCGGCGACTTCCAGGAGGAACTGGAGGACGCCCGTGCCGGCGGCAAGAAGGGGATCCTGATCTTCTTCGAGATGGAAGAGTGCCCGTTCTGCCACCGAATGAAGCAGCAGGTCCTGAACCGGCCCGAGGTCCAGGAGTTCTACCGCGAACACTTCGCGATCTTCAGCATCGACGTGGAAGGCGACATCGAGATCACCGACTTCCAGGGCAACAGCCTGCGCCAGTCCGAATTCGCCTTTCGCGAATTCCGCGTGCGCGCCACGCCGGTGTTCCAGTTCTTCGATCTCGATGGCGAGCCGACGGTGCGCTTTACCGGCGCCACCCGGGACGCGCAGGAATTCCTGCAGCTCGGCGAATTCGTCGCGGACGGCCACTACCGGCAGATGAACTTCACGCGCTTCAAGCGCGCAACGCGTTAGGAGGCGCCGTGCACAGCGGTCTCCGCCTCCTGCTGGCGCTGCCCGGACTGATTGCGGCACTCCTGCCCGGACAGTCCTTCGCAGAGGCCACGCCGGCGCCCCTGCCGCAGCCGCTGCGGCTCGAGGCCGCCCTGGCCGCGATCGACGCCGACCACCCCGCCCTCGGGCATGCCCGTGCGCTGCGCGAGCAGGCGGAGCAAAGGCTCGAGGGAGAGCGCGCATCGGATGACATCACCGTCGATGCGATCCTGAATCCGCGCTGGATCGATCCCAACGACAACCCCCCGGACGACAGCAGCAACGATTCCCGGGCGTTGCTGGTGGCGCGCAAGCTCCTGAGCGATTTCGGACACACCAGCGGCCTGGTCGCGGCCAGCGCGGGCGAGGCCGAGATCGCGCGCGCCGAGGAGGAACTTGCCTGGGCGCATCACCGGCTGGAGGTGATGCGGCGTTATTTCGACGTACTCCTGGCCGATCTCGCCTTCGCGCGGGACAACGAGGCCATGGCCTCGGCCTTCGTGAGCCTGGAACGGGCCCGAGACCGGGGCGAACTCGGCCAGGTGTCCGATATCGATCTGTTCGACCTCGAGGCCGCGTACCAGACCGCGCGCACCCAGCGTCTGCGCTCCCGGCAGGCTCAGCGCAGGAGCCGCGCCGAGCTCGGCGCGGCCCTGAACCGCCCCGGGGAGGCGCCGGCGCAGGTTCTGGGCCCGGTGCTGCCCCTGAGCCTCCCCGAACTTCCCGACCTGAACGGGCTGCTCGAGGTGATCGAGCGGGAAAGCCCGGAGATCGCCACACGCCGGGCACAGGTGGAGGTCGCCCAGCGACGCGCGACCGCGGCACGGACGCAGCACCGGCCGCGCCTCAGCGCACATGCCCAGCTGGGCTGGTGGAACCGCGAATTCGGTACCGAGCGCAACCCGGCCACCGTCGGTCTGCTCCTGGAGATCCCGCTCTATCGGGGCGGACGCAAGGATGCCGGCGTCGGACAGGCGACGGCGGAACGGCACCTTGCGGAGGCGGAACTCGCGCAGTCGATGCTCGAGGTCCGGGCCGCCGCGCGTGACTTGTACTTCGAGATCGAGGCGCTCCTGGCCCAGCGCGATGAAGCCGTCGCACGCATGGACTACCGCGAGTTGTACATCGACCGGGCCCGCGCGCTCTACGACATGGAGGAGAGGGCCGACCTCGGTGACTCCATGGTGCAGCAAAGCGCAGCCGCCCATTTCAATGCGGCCAACGAATATGCCCTGGCACTGGCCTTCGAACGCCTCGCCGTGCTGGTCGGCGATCCTGCGCTGAGCGCGTTCCCCCCGGACCCCTGACGGAGCCTTCGACATGAGCAGATTCCGCAGCCTCCTGCTCGCCGCCGGCGTTCTCGGCGCCACGCTCGCCACCGCGCTTCCCGCGGCCGCCATCGAGCTGGAGGCCCGACTGGACTGGGGCGAGCGCTACACCGTCTCCACACCCCTCGCCGCGGTGGTGCGCGAGGTCGCGGTCCGCCCCGGCGACGTCGTCGAGGCCGGTCAGCTACTGTTCACACTCGACACGCGGCGCCTCGAGGCTGACGCACGCGCCATGGCCGCCGAGATCGACCGACTTCGACTCGACCTGTCCGAGGCCGACCGCGAGGTCGAACGCGCCGAGGAACTCTATGACCGCACGCTGATCGCCGTGCGCGAACTGGAGCTTGCACGCATCCAGCGGGCGATGGCCGCCGCGCGGCTCGCCCGTGCAGAGGCGGAACAGCAGGGGATCCGGATCGACCTGGAGGACAGCCGGGTTCGCGCGCCCGCCGCGGGCCGCATGCTGACAGTGACCGTCTCGATCGGCGAGGCGATCAGCCCGGTGCTGGCGCCCCCGATGCTGGCCGCCATCGGCAGCACCGACACGATGCGCGCGGAGGCAACCGTCGATGCCGAGACCGCGGCCAGGCTGCGGCCGGAGCAGGAAGTGGAGGTGGATGTCGGCTCCGGCACCGTCCATCCAGGCTGGATCAGCGGAATCGGCTGGGAACAGGAGGACATCGGCTTTGGCCCGGGTTATCGGGTCGAGGTCCGCTTCGCGCCGCCTGAGACCGTGCAACTGCGCTCGGGGCAATCGGCCCGCGTGCTGCTGCGGGAGGCCGAATGAGCGATGCCGACACGCTGCATGCGGGCGCCGAGGCGCTGCTGGTCATCACCACGGTCGATGACGGGGACGTCGCGACCGGGCTGGCGCGCGAGGTGGTGGAACAACGGCTTGCCGCCTGCGTCCATATATTATCGCCCGGTCGGTCGGTATACCTCTGGGAGGGACAGGTGGAAGAGGCGGAGGAACACACGCTGCTGCTGAAGACCTCGGTGCAGCGCTATCGCGCGCTGGAGTCCTGGCTGGCGGCCCGCCATCCTTACGAGACCCCCGAAATCATCGCCCTGCCGATCAGCGCCGGGCTACCCGACTACATTGACTGGATCGAACAATGCACCCGATGAACCTCAGGAACTGGCTGCCGCTGCTGCTGGGCCTCCTGCTCGTCCCCACCCTTGCCTCCGCACTGTTCGACGACGACCTGCTGGACCCGGACGACGCCTTCGCGATCGAGGCCGAGACGATCGATGCCAATACCGTCAGGGTCAGCTGGAACATCGCAGACGGGTACTATATGTACCGCGAACAGTTCCGCTTCACCCCGGAGGGCGAGGGGCTGGAACTCGGGGAACCGCGCATTCCGGACGGAACCGTCAAGGAAGACGAGTTCTTCGGACGGGTCGAGACCTACCGGGACCGGATCGATATTGAGCTCCCGATCGCCGCGGCGGACGGCCGCGAGATCGAGTTCACCGCGCGCTCGCAGGGCTGCGCGGATCTCGGGGTCTGTTACCCGCCGCATTTCCAGACCGTCAGCCTGACCCTGCCGGCGCGGCCCGAAGCCGACGATGCAGCCCCGGCGGGCCGTTCGGGTGCACTGGAGACCCTTGGCGCGATCACCGGCGACCTCCTCGACGAGGAAGAGCTGCTCGAACCGGAGATCGCCTTTGCGGCCAGCGCCCGCGCGATCAGCCAGAATGCGGTGGTCCTGCGCTTCGACATCGCGGAGGGTTACTACCTCTACCGTGACAAGCTGGGGGTCAGGATCGCCGAGGGCGACGGCATCGAACTGGGACCGGTGAATCCCCCGGACGGAAACCTGATCGAGGACGAGTTCTTCGGTGAAACGGAAACCTTCCGCGACAGCGTCGAGATCCTGGTCCCGGTGCTGCGCAGCACCGACGACACGGACGAGATCGTGCTGGCGGTGGACTATCAGGGCTGCGCCGATCTCGGCGTCTGCTACCCGCCCCTGACCCAGGACGTGGCCGTATCCTTCCCGGCCACGCTCGCCGATGAGGCGGGGGAGGTGCCGCCGACCGGCACGGAACGCCGTCCCGCGGTCGATGACATGCCAGTCACGGAGCAGGACCGCATCGCCGCCCAGCTCGCCGACGGCCGGATCTGGCTGGTGGCACTGGCATTCTTCGGCTTCGGCCTGCTGCTCACCTTCACGCCCTGCGTGTTCCCGATGATTCCCATCCTGTCGAACATCATCGTCGGGCAGAAGAACCTGACCACGCGCAAGGCCTTCTTCATCTCGCTGGCCTTCGTGCTCGCGATGGCCTTCACCTACACCCTGGCCGGCGTGTTCGCGGGCCTGGCGGGCGCAAACCTGCAGGCCGCCTTCCAGAATCCCTGGATCATCGGCGGCTTCGTGCTGGTGTTCATCCTGCTGGCGCTGTCCATGTTCGGCTTCTACGACCTGCAGATGCCCTCCGGCATCCAGAGCCGCCTGTCCGGCTTGAGCAACCGTCAGGAGGGTGGAACGCTGATTGGTGCCGCGATCATGGGGTTCCTCGCCGCCCTGATCGTGGGTCCCTGCGTGACCGCCCCGCTGGTCGGGGCGCTGCTCTACATCAGCCAGACCGGGGATGCCATTCTCGGCGGCATCGCGCTGTTCGCGCTGAGCATGGGCATGGGCGCGCCGTTGCTGGCGATCGGCACCTCGGCGGGCAAGATTCTGCCCAAGGCCGGGCCGTGGATGGACACGGTGAAGGCGGCATTCGGAATCGGACTGCTGGCGATGGGCGTCTGGCTGCTGGAGCGGGTGATTCCCGGCGAGGTGGCGCTGTTCCTCTGGTCCGCCCTGTTCATCGTCACCGCGATCTACATGGGCGCCCTGCAGTCCCTGCCCGAGGGCGCGTCCGGATGGCGGAGCCTGTGGAAGGGCATCGGGCTGGTGCTGCTGGTGTACGGCGTGATCCTGATGATCGGCGCCGCCACGGGGGGCAAGGACATGTTCCGGCCGCTCGCCGGCCTGAGCGCGCCGGGGGTGATGGTCGGAACGGACGGTGGACAGCGCGCCGGCGAGCTGGAATTCACCAAGGTAGACACGCTGGCGGACGTCGAGCGCGAGGTCGCCGCCGCGGCCGACCGCAACCAGCCCGTGTTCATGGACTTCTACGCCGACTGGTGCGTCGACTGCGTCCGCCTGGAGCGGACGACCTTCCAGGATCCGCGCGTGATCCAGGCAATGAGCGACGTGCATCTGCTGAAGGCCGACGTCACGGACAACACCTCCGCACACCGCGACCTGATGCGCGAATTCAACCTCTTCGGCCCGCCGGCGATGGTCTTCTACGACCGCGACGGCCAGGAACTCCGGAACCGGCGCGTTGTGGGCTATCTGAACGCGGACCGCTTCCTCGCGCACGCCGACCAGAGCATCGGGGTCCGACCGTGACCGGCGGAATCGAATGGCGCCGGCGTCGCCGCACAACCGGCATCGTCGCCAGCCTCGCGCTGCTGGCGCTGAGCCTCCTCCACCTTCCCGTCGTCGCGGAGCCGAGGACCCCGGGCGACGAATCGGCAGGGCAGGACTCGGAGGCGCCGGAGGCCGCCGCGGCACCGCGTATCGACTTCACGCTGCCTGATCTCGACGAACAGCCCCGTCAGCTCAGCGAATGGGACGGCGACCTGGTGCTGCTGAACTTCTGGGCGACCTGGTGCCCGCCGTGCAAGAAGGAGATGCCGATGCTCCAGGACCGCTACGAGCGGCACGCGGATCAGGGCTTCACCATCGTTGCGGTCGCGGTGGACGAACTCGACGCGGCCCGCGCCTTTGTGGATGAGTTCGGCATCGGGTTCCCGGTACTGATCGGCCAGGACGACGCCATCGCGGTCGGCCGCCAGTACGGCAATCGTATCGGCGCCCTGCCCTACACCGTGATCATTGACCGCGACGGGTTCATCCGCGAGATGCACCGCGGCGAGGTCACGGGAGACGAGCTGGACGCCTGGCTCCAGCGTTACCTGTGAACGCCGCGCGCCCTGCGCGCCGCGATCCTCGGAACCGCTGCCCCCCTCGCAGCGGACAGCACCGGCGCCGCCCCGGGCCTGTGGCGCCCTCCGTGCGCCGGCTGGACAGACACCTCCCCGCTGCGGCAGAATCCCCGGATCAAAAGCGGGCACTTGTTGCACGTTTCCGACAGATTCCCGACCGGATCGTAACCGATACCACCTTCAAATGGCTGAACTCCTGCTGCTGAACGGCCCCAACCTGAACCTGCTCGGGAGCCGCGAACCGGAGCGTTACGGAACTGCAACGCTGGCACAGCTGGAGGCCGACCTCGGTAACAGGGCCGAACAGGCGGGGCACGCACTCACCTGCTTCCAGAGCAACCACGAGGGCATCCTGATCGATCGCATTCACGCGGCCGCCAGGGAAGGGGTGGCCTGGATCCTGATCAATCCGGGCGGATTGACCCACACGAGCGTGAGCCTGCGCGACGCACTGCTGGGGGTCGCCCTTCCCTTCATAGAGATCCACATCAGCAACGTCCATGCGCGCGAGCCGTACCGTCGCCATTCCTACCTCTCGGACATCGCGTCGGGAACCATCACGGGGCTCGGAACGACCGGTTACCGGCTGGCGCTGGACGCCGCCATTGCAGCCATCGAGGAGCGCTAGTTCATCATGGACATTCGGAAGGTCAAGAAACTGATCGACCTGCTGGAAGAGAGCGGCATCAACGAGATCGAGATTCACGAAGGCGAGGAGTCGGTGCGCATCACGCGCAGCGCACCCGGCGCACAGACCACCTACCTCGCCCCGTCGATGGCGGCGCCCGAGGCCATGCCCGGACCGGCGCCATCCCCGACACCCGCCGCCAGCGCCGCAGCCTCCGCCGCGGCGGAGCCGGAGGAGACTCCGGGACATCGCGTGACGGCGCCGATGGTCGGGACCTTCTATCGAGCGCCGAGTCCCGGGGCGGCCTCCTTCGTCGAGATCGGTTCCCTCGTGGAGGTCGGAGACACGCTCTGCATCATCGAGGCGATGAAGATGCTGAATCCGATCGAGGCGGACCAGGCAGGCACGATCCGCGAGGTGCTGGTCGAGAACGCGCATCCGGTGGAATACGGACAGCCGCTGTTCATCATCGACTGACTGCCGGAAGGCGGAACGACACGGGGCCCCCCTGATGCTGGAGAAAATCCTGATCGCCAACCGCGGGGAGATCGCCCTGCGCATTCTCCGCGCCTGCCGGGAAATGGGAATCGCGACGGTCGCCGTGCATTCGGAGGCGGATCGCGACCTGAAGCACGTGCGGCTGGCCGACGAGTCCGTCTGTATCGGGCCGGCCTCCTCGACGGAAAGCTACCTGAACGTCCCGGCGATCATCTCGGCGGCCGAGGTCACCGATTCCGGGGCAATCCATCCCGGTTACGGCTTCCTGTCGGAAAACGCGGATTTCGCCGAGCGCGTGGAGTCCAGCGGGTTTGCCTTTGTCGGCCCGCGGGCGGAGACCATCCAGCTGATGGGCGACAAGGTCTCTGCGAAGAACGCGATGATCGCGGCGGGCGTGCCCTGCGTGCCCGGCTCCGACGGAGCCCTGGGCGACGATCCGGATGAGAATCTGCGGCTGGCGGCGGAGATCGGCTACCCGGTGATCGTGAAGGCCTCCGGCGGCGGCGGTGGCCGCGGGATGCGCGTGGTGCACACCGAGGGCTCCCTGCTCAGCGCGATTGCGCTGACCCGGACGGAGGCGCGGCAGGCCTTCGCCAACGACGCCCTGTACATGGAGAAGTACCTTGAACATCCGCGCCACGTGGAATTCCAGGTGCTCGCGGATACGCACGGGAACGCGGTCTGCCTGGGCGAGCGGGACTGCTCGATGCAGCGGCGGCACCAGAAGGTGATCGAAGAGGCTCCGGCGCCGGGCATCACCCCGGAACAGCGCGCGCCGATGATCGAGCGCCTGAACCGTGCGTGCCTCGAGATCGGGTATCGCGGCGCGGGTACCTTCGAGTTCCTGTTCGAGAACGGCCGTTTCTTCTTCATGGAGATGAACACCCGGATCCAGGTCGAGCATCCGATCACCGAGCAGGTCACCGGTGTCGACCTCGTCCGAGAGCAGATCCGCATCGCCGCGGGGGAACCCCTTTCCTTCTCCCAGTCGGACGTATGCATTCAGGGACACGCGATCGAGTGCCGCATCAACGCCGAGGATCCCGTCCGGTTCCTGCCGAGTCCGGGGACCGTCACCCAGTACCACGCGCCCGGCGGCCCGGGGATCCGGATGGACACCCACCTGTACAACGGCTACACCGTGCCCCCGTACTACGACTCCATGATCGCGAAGCTGATTGCCTACGGCCCCACGCGCGAGATCGCGATCGCCCGGATGCGCGGCGCGCTGGGCGAGATCGTGATCGACGGCATCAACACCAACATCCCGCTGCACATCGATCTGATGAAAGACGCGAACTTCCAGCGGGGCGGCACCAACATCCACTACCTGGAAAAGCGGCTGAAGATCGGCGCGTGAGTCTGACCGAGCTGCAACTCGAGGCGGCCTCGGACCAGGCGGAGGCGATCGAGCAGAGGCTGTTCGAACTGGGTGCGGCGAGCGTCGAGCTGGGCGACGCGGGCGACGAGCCCCTGTTCGAGCCGCCGCCGGGCAGCCACCCGCTCTGGACCGCGGTGCGGTTGACGGCCATCTTCGCAGACGACCTGCGGGCGCAGATCGCCGCGGTGGCCCTCGCGGCATACCCGTTCGCGGGGACCGCCATCCGGGTCTCCACGATCGCCGACCAGGATTGGATCCGTGCGGGCCTGGCCGGGCTGACGAGCATCCACAGTGGTGGCGATCTCTGGATCGTGCCTTCCTGGGAGGCACCGCCGGACGTGGACGGGGGCGTCTTCGTGCACCTCGATCCAGGACTCGCCTTTGGCACCGGCAGCCACCCGACGACCGCGATGTGCCTGTCCGCGCTTGCCGGCGCCCCCCCGCGGGATCAGCGCGTGCTGGATTACGGCTGTGGTTCCGGCATTCTCGCCATCGCGGCACTGAAGCTGGGTGCGGCCTACGCGCTGGGCGTGGACATCGACCACCAGGCCGTGCTGGCGACGCAGGGCAATGCCGCACGCAATGACATCGACGCCGCGAGACTCGACACCGCGTTGCCCGATGCGGATCCACCAGAGGCGGGCTTCGATCTGGTCCTGGCCAACATCCTCGCCGGCCCCCTGGTGGCGCTCGCGCCGAAACTCGCGCAGAGTGCACGGCCGGGTGCCCGGATACTGCTGGCCGGCCTGCTGGATTGGCAGGCCGGGGAAGTCATGGCAGCCTACCGGGATGACTTCGAGATCGACATCGGAGCGCAGCGCGATGGCTGGGTGCTGCTCGACGGCCGTCGGCGCTGACGTCCGGTCGCGCCCGCGCCGTTGCGCGTTGACGGGAGTGCGGCCCGCATGATCGTGCGCTGTCCACACTGCGGCACCGGGCACGCCGTCCGATACCAGTCGGGCCGGAGTCCGGGAAGCCAGCGCTGCGAGGCCTGCGGGATGGGCTTTGCCTTCTTCCCGGCGCTGGAGATCGAACTGGTCGGCCTGCCCCGGGACGGCGCCCGCATGGACCCGGTACCGGTACTGCCGGTACCGGTGCCCGGCCACACCAGCGCCGCAGAACGCCCGTCGCCGCCCCGGCGGCCGGCCTCCCGCAGTGGGGCGTCGGCCGCAACCGGCCGGCTCCTGCAACACAGCCGCCACTGGCGTTTCCGCATCGGGGGCCTGATCGCAGGCATCGCGCTGATCGCGATGCTGTTCCTCCAGTTTCTGATCCACGAACGGGCGGCACTCGAACCGCACCCCGAGCTCGCCGCACTCAGCAACGCGCTGTGCCGGCACCTGCCCTGTCCGGGCCCGCGCGGACAGATCCCGGGATCGATCCGGATCACCGGCCTGCAGCTGCAGCAACAGGCGCACGGCTGGCTGCGTCTGGAGATGCGGATCAGCAACGAACTGGACCGGCCCCAGCCCTGGCCACAGCTGGAACTGGCACTCTCCGACCGCTTCGGGCGCAAGCTCGCACAGGCACGGTGGAAACCGGAGGAATACCTCGGCCCGGCCCATACGGGCCGGATGCTGGAGGCGGGCGAGGTGCACCGGCTGCGGCTGGTGGTCGACCGGCCCGCCGGCGAGACCGAGGGCATCTCGGTGCGTACGCTCTGACATGGCAGGTCCCGGCAGCTTGATTCTTGGAAGTCACGAAATTCCCGACCCGGTCGTGTTCCTCGCGCCGATGGCCGGTGTCAGTGACCGCCCGTTCCGGATGCTGTGCCGCGTCCTGGGAGCCAGCGCGGCGGTATCGGAGATGGTGACCTCCGACGCCCGCCTCTGGCACACCGCGAAGAGCCGCCATCGCCTCGATCATCGCGGCGAGCCTGGCCCGAGGATCGTGCAGCTCCTGGGGAACGATCCCGATGCGCTTGCACGGGCCGCGCGCGAGAATGTCGCTCGGGGCGCCGACATCATCGACCTGAATCTCGGCTGCCCGGCAAAGAAGGTCTGCAGCCGGGCCGCGGGATCGGCGCTGCTGGCGGACGAGGCCCTGGTAGAGCGACTGCTGAGGGCCCTGAAGGGGGCCGTGTCCGTCCCGGTAACCCTGAAGATGCGGCTCGGACTCGACCGCGGGCACGTCAATGCGGTGCATATCGCCCGGCTGGCCGAGGCCGCCGGTGTGGAGATGATCAGTGTCCATGGCCGAACCCGGGCCTGCGGCTACCGCGGTGGCGTCGACTACGACGCCATTGCCGCGGTCGTCGCGGCGACCCGCATACCGGTGCTGGCCAATGGCGACATCACCTCGCCCGAACGGGCGCTGGCGGTGATGGCGCAGACAGGAGCCGCCGGCGTGATGATCGGGCGCGGCGCCCAGGGCAGGCCCTGGCTTCCGGGACAGGTCCGCGCCGCGCTCGCGGGCCGGCCCGTGACGCCTGCACCCCGCGGCCTGGCACTGGGCCGCCTGATCCACGACCACGTACTGGCGGTGCACCGCCAGTACGGCCCGGAGCAGGGCCTGCGTATCGCACGCAAGCACATAGGCTGGTATCTTGAGCACAACCGGCCCGAAGTAGACCGGAGACCGTTGCTCGCTCTCACCGATGCCTCGAGGCAGCTGGACGCGCTGGCGGCGCTGTTCCTTCCGCCCTCGAACCCGCCCGCGGGCGGGTCCCGCGGAGCAGACGGCACACAACGGGAAGCCATAACGCAGTGACAGGGGGAATTGCCGGATGAACGCCTCGACGCACGCGGTGCATAACCACGAGCCGGCCCCGGCAGGGGCGGCGCCCGCTACGGGCAGCCGGTTGTCGGAATGTGTCCGCCACGCAATGGACGAGTATTTCGCAAACCTCAGGGTGGAGGAAGCGGGGGAGATCTACGCGCTGGTGATGTCCGAGGTGGAGCGCCCGCTGCTCACCTGCGTGCTGGAACACTGCCGCGGCAACCAGACGCGTGCGGCCGAACTGCTGGGGCTCAACCGGGCGACACTGCGCAAGAAGCTGCGCGCCCACCAGCTGGTCTGAGCCGCCGGGCGGCACGCCCGCCGTTAACGCCGATATCGCGTGCCATCCGCCCCTCTCCCGCTTGCGGGAGAGGGGCGGGGGTGAGGGAGGGTTTTCTCTGCGGATGGGCGCCTATCCTGATGATCCCTAGTGGGCCATGCGGAA